>NZ_DCLI01000092.1:0-281420 GCF_002320975.1 Clostridium sp. UBA1652 | reverse complement strand
AAGAATTGAAGAATTGAAGAACTTTTTAATCCCATCTTTCCTAGAGGGATACTTAAACTATGAAAACAAACCTTTAAATATAGAAGAGGTTGGTATAAAATGAGTATAGTGAGTTTCCTTAAAAGGAGAGAAAAGAATGATTCAGCTAATCGGAATATTAAAAGGAACAAGTGTAGATATAAGAGAAAAGTTTGTTATTAGAGATAAATATATATTAGATAAAGTTATTAATATTAAGGAATTCTGTAATGAAGTATTGATAATAAATACATGTAATAGAACAGAAATATACTTTGACTCTGAGGATTCAAGTCATGAGATTTTATATAAGATATTTGAAACTTTAGAATGGGATAAAGAATTAAGAGAATATATATTTCATATTAAAGAGGAAAAGGTTGTTAAGCATATAATGGAGCTTGCATGTGGCCTTCACTCTAAAATTTTAGGGGAAGATCAGATTCTTTCTCAGATTAAAGAAGCCTATGATAATTCTCTAAATGTAAAAGGGCTTCATGGAAATCTTCAGCGTTTATTTCAAGAGGCAATAACTTGTGGTAAGGAATTTAGAAATGAGGCTAAGTTATATGAAATACCAGTATCTTATCCATCTATAGCTGTAAACAAAGCACTTAAAGAGGGAATTAAGGACTTCATGGTAATAGGATATGGAGACATGGGAAGCCTAGCTGTGAAATATATATTAACTCACAATATAGATAGTTTATATATTGTAGTCAGAAATAAAAGTTCAGTAAAAAACATAGATGATAGTAGAGTCAAAGTTATAACTTTTGAGGAGAAGAATGAAATATTAAAGGATGTTAAGTGTATAATAGGGTGCACATCTGCTCCCCATACAGTATTAAAAAATAGGGAATTGCCTAAGGGGAAAAATTATTTAATATTTGACCTCGCCATGCCTAGAGACATTGAAGAGAGTATAGCTTTAAGAAATGATGCTGAGGTTTATGACATAGACAGTATAGCTCTTATAGATGAAGAAAATAAAAAACTTAGAAAAGAAAAGATGAATAAAAATAGATTCATAATAGATAAGTATATAGAAAGTTTTGAAACTTGGAAAGACATTAGGGAAATAACTCCTTACATAAAAAAGATGAAGGAAAATGCTAATAAGATAGCTGAAGAGAGAATAGAGACCTTTAATAATAAGCTTTCATCTAAAGATCCTAAAAGGTTAGCAGATAATCTTATAAAAAGTACTTCACATTACTATGTAAATAGAGCTATTGAAGTTCTTAAAGAAGAGCGTTTAAAGGGAAGTGATGAGGAATGTCTAAGGATAATAGAGAAGATATTCATGAATTAGAGTTTATGTTTCTTTCCCTGATTCCTAAAAAAATTAAAGTAGGGATTATAGGGGGAGGAAGAGCTGCGGCTATAAAGACAGCTAGTTTTTTAGAACGTGGATGTAATGTTGAGGTTTTAGCAAAAGATTTTGTTGATAGTTTTGAAGATTTTAATGAAGTTGAGCTTATAGTAGGTTCATATCAATCTGATTTTATTAAAGATAAACATATAATAGTAATAGCTATAGATGATGAGAAGGTTGTTAAGGAAATAATTTCCCAATGCGAAGAGCAGACTAAAATATTTATAAATGCAGGCAATTACAGACATGGAAATGCTGCCATGTCTATTCAAGATTCCCTGGGAAATATTAACTTTGCTTTAAATACTAAAGGTGGAAATCCTAAAGCTTCTCTTATGATAAAAGAGGAAATAAAAAATAACCTTAAAGAATATGATGAATTTATTGGATTTATAAATAAACTTAGGAGTAAGGCTAAAGAATTTAATGAATATAAACAGGAAATAATAAGCTTTATTGCTACAGAAGATTATAAGTTTATGTGGGAAAAAAGAAAAGAAAAAGAATGTTTACTTTTATTTTTTAAAGAAGAGTTAGTACATAGATTATTTAATTAAGTGGAGGAGATTATGAGTTTAATTATTGCTACTAGAAAAAGTAAGCTAGCTCAAGCCCAGACGGAGTTAGTTATGGAATTATTGAATAAAACTCATGGAATTAATAGTGAAAAGCTTCTTATAGTTACAGAAGGAGATAGAAGACTTGATGTAACTTTAGATAAGATTGGAGGAAAAGGGGTTTTTGTTAAGGATATAGAACTGGCCTTATTAGAGGAGAGAGCTCATGGAGCTGTTCATAGTATGAAGGATGTTCCTTATGCTTTAGATGATGCCTTTATGATTGCAGCTGTTCCAGAAAGAGAAGATGTAAGAGATGTTTTTATATCAAGAGAAGGAATAGATTTTAAAGAACTTAAAACAGGAGCTAAAATAGGAACCAGCAGTATAAGAAGAGCAGGTCAGCTAAAAAACTTACGTAATGATTTAGATATAGTTCCTATTAGAGGGAATGTTCAAACAAGATTAGAGAAGATGAAAACTCAAAACTTAGATGGAATAATATTAGCAGCAGCAGGATTAAAGAGATTAGGTTTAGAGGATATTATAACTACTTATTTTGACCCTAAGGAGATGTTACCAGCAGTAGGGCAAGGGGCATTAGGAATAGAGGTTCTTAAAAATAGTGATAAGAGAGCCTTGTTTGAAGCTTTAGACAATAAAGAAGTTAGATGTGTTTTAGAGGCTGAAAGAAGCTTTATGAGGACATTAAATGGGGATTGCCACACATTAATAGGTGTATACAGCGAAGTTAAAGGGGATGACCTTTATATGATTGGAACCTACGATATTGATGGACAGATAATTAAAAAAGATATATTAGGAAATAAAGAAGATAATATAGATTTAGGAAAAAGATTGGCTAATCTTATATTAAAAGCTTAAGGAGGAGAACATGAGTAAAGTTTATTTAATTGGGGCAGGTCCTGGAGATGAGGAACTTATAACTGTGAAAGCTGTAAGAAAGTTAAAAGAATGTACAGCTGTTCTTTATGATAGATTAGTAGGAAATAATGTTTTAAATTATATAAATGATGATTGTGAAGTTTACTATTGTGGCAAAGAGCCAGGTTCACATTATAAAACTCAAGATGAAATAAATCAAACTTTAGTTAAATTAGCTAAAGAGGGACATATAGTTGGAAGAGTTAAGGGGGGAGACCCTTATGTTTTTGGAAGAGGTGGAGAGGAAGCTTTAGAGTTAGTTAAAGAAAACATAGACTTTGAAGTAATTCCTGGTGTTACCTCTGCTATTTCTGTACTTAATTATGGTGGAATACCTATAACTCAAAGAGCAATGTCCCAAAGTTTTCATGTAGTTACTGGAATGTCAGCAAGTTCACTAAAAGTTAATTGGGAAGCTTTAGCTAAGGAAAACGGAACCTTAGTATTTTTAATGGGGTTAGAAAATCTTGAGGATATAGTTGAAAGATTATTAGCTAACGGAAAGAGTAAGGAATCTAAGGCAGCTATAATTATGAGAGGAACATCTTCTAAACAAAAAAAGGTAGTTGGAACCTTAGAAGATATACACTCTAAAAGTGTAAAAGCTGGACTAAAGTCACCATGTATAATTGTAGTAGGGGATGTTGTAGACCTTAATGAAAGTTTAGACTGGTATGGAAATAAACCTTTATTTGGAGCTAATATTTGTGTTACACGTTCTAGAAATCAAGCTTCTAAGCTTAGAGAAACTCTAAAGGATTTAGGTGCAGAGGTTACTGAAATAAACTCCATAAGATTTAAGGATACTTCAGATAATTTAAATCCGTATATGGATAAATTAGAAGATTACAATCATATAGTTTTTACTTCTGTAAATGGTGTAAACTTCTTTTTTGATTATTTAAGAAATATAAAATTTGATGTTAGAAAACTAAAAGCTAGCTTTAGTGTTGTAGGAAAAGCAACTTCAAAGGCGTTAACAGATAGAGGAATAATTCCAGACCTTATGGCGAGAGAGTTTTTAGGGGAAGGCTTATTTAAGGTTTTAGAGCCTAAATTAAATAAAGGGGAGAAGGTATTAATACCATGTTCTCTTCAAGCTAGGGATTACTTATCAGAAGAAATAAGAAAGCTTGGATTAGAAGTAGATAAAGTTTCTATGTATGAAACAATAAAAGGAGAAATCAAAAATCCAAGAGCCTTTGAAGAAGTTGATATGGTACTATTTACAAGCCCTAGTACAGTAAACAGCATGATAGAAATGGTAGGAATAGAAGCTTTAAAAGATAAAAAGGTTGTAGCTATAGGACCAATAACTTTAAAAACACTTATTGAAAATAAAATAGATGCTGTAGTATGCAAGGAACATAGTGATGACGGACTTATAGAAGAGATAAAAGAAATATGGAGGAAGTTAAAGTGATAAAGAGAGGAAGAAGATTAAGAGTAAATGAAGCTACTAGAGCACTAGTTAGAGAAAACAGCTTAAGCTCAGATGATTTTATATATCCTATATTTGTAGTAGAAGGAGAAAATATAAAAAATGAAATAAGCTCTCTTCCTGGGAATTATCATTACTCGATAGATAGATTAGAAGAGGTAGTTAAAGAAATTAAAGAAGCTAAAGTAAGAGGATTAATGCTTTTTGGTATACCAGAGCATAAAGATGCTTGTGGTTCAGAAGCTTATAATGAGGAAGGAATTGTTCAAAAAGCTATAAGAAAAATAAAAGAATTAGATAAAGATATATTAGTTATAACAGATGTTTGTATGTGTGAGTATACAGATCACGGGCATTGTGGGATAATACATGGAACTGATGTTGATAATGATGAGACTATAGAGTATTTAGGGAAAATAGCCTTATCCCATGTTGAAGCTGGTGCTGATATGGTGGCTCCTTCTGATATGATGGATGGAAGAATAGGTAAGATAAGAGCGGTATTAGACAAAAACAATTATAAACATATACCTATAATGGCTTATTCGGCTAAATATTGTTCAGCTTTTTATGGACCATTTAGAGAAGCTGCAAATTCAGCGCCTCAATTTGGAGACAGAAAAACCTATCAAATGGACCCAGCAAACTTAAGAGAAGCTATAAGAGAAATGGAGCAAGATATTGAAGAGGGAGCAGACATAATAATGGTTAAACCTGCTTTGTCTTATTTAGATGTTATAAGAAAGGCTAGAGATAATTTTGACTATCCTATAGCTGCCTATAATGTAAGTGGCGAATATGCCATGGTTAAAGCTGGAGCTAAAATGGGATGGATAGATGAAAAGAAGATAGCTTTAGAGATGCTTTTATCAATGAAAAGGGCAGGAGCAGATATAATAATAACCTATTATTCTCTAGAAGCAGCTAAATGGCTTAAAGAAATATAATCTTGCTAATAAAGGAGTGGTATTGTGAGTAACAAAGAAATATTTGAAACCTCAAAAGAATTTATGCCTGGTGGAGTTAACAGTCCAGTTAGAGCTTTTAATAATGTAGGGATGAATCCTCCTATAATAAAAGAGGGCAAGGGAGTTTACATATATGATGAAGATGGAAAAGAGTATGTGGATTTTGTTTTAGCTTGGGGGCCTATGTTTTTAGGACATTGCGATGAAGATGTAGTTGAAGCTATTAATAACACTTCAAAAAGTGCTATAGCTTTTGGCTCACCTACAAAGCTTGAATTAGATTTAGCTAAGTTTATGTGTGAAACCCTAGATAATGTAGAAATGGTGAGAATGGTTAACTCAGGTACAGAGGCAACCATGAGCGCTGTTAAGCTTGCTAGAGGATACACAAAAAGAGATAAGATACTTAAATTCTCTGGTTGTTATCATGGACATTTTGAAGGATTTTTAGTGGAGGCAGGTTCTGGGGTACTTACTACTGGTATTGCAGGAAGTGCAGGTATTCCAAGAGAAAACATAGAAAATACCTTGGTAGCTGAATATAACAATATAGATAGTATTAGAACTGTATTTAATGAAAAAGGAAAAGATATTGGTGCTGTTATTATAGAACCTGTAGCAGGAAATATGGGAGTTATAAAGGCTAATGATGAGTTTATGGTTGAACTTAGAAGTCTTTGTGATGAATACGGAACTCTATTAATATTTGATGAAGTAATGAGTGGATTTAGGGTAGCTTATAAAGGTGCACAAAGCCTATTTAAGGTAAAACCTGACCTTGTAACTTACGCAAAGATAATGGGTGGAGGACTTCCTTGTGGTGCTTACACAGGAAGAAAAGAGATAATGGAGATGCTTTCCCCAATGGGACCAGTATATCAGGCAGGAACAATGTCTGGAAATCCTATAGTTATGGCAGCTGGTTTAGCAACTTTAAAGAAGCTTCATAATAATCCAGAATACTATAATCGTATAAATGCCTTGGGTGAGAGATTAGAAAAAGGAATTAAAGAAGCTTCAAAGGAAAATGGAGTTCCAGTAGTTATAAATAGAGCTGGAGGAATGCTTACCTTGTTTTTCACAGAAGGAGAAAAAGTTGAAACCTATGAAGATGTTAAAAAATGTGATAAAGAAAGATTTGTAAGATACTTTAAACATATGCTTGAGCATGGTATCTATCTTCCACCGTCACAGTTTGAAGCTTTATTCTTATCTGTAAAACATGAAGAAGCTCATATAGATAAATTTATTGAAGTCTTTAAATCTTTTAGAGGATAAAACCATGAAAGCTATATTAGTAGTAACTCATGGAACAGCTAATCTAGAGGGAGTAAATTCATCGTTAAAGCCATTGATTAAAGAGATTAAAAAAGAGTTTTCAGGGGATGAAGTTAGACTTGCATTTACTTCTAAATTTATTATTAATAAACTTTTTAAACAATCAGGGATAAAGGTAAATAATCTTGAGGAAGAGCTTGAAGCTTTAATTGAACTAGGATGCACAGAAGTCTTTATACTTCCACTCCATCTTATACCAGGAAAAGAGTATCTTGATTTATTAGATGTTGTAGAAAGCTATAGAAATAGAATTACAGCAGTAGTAGCTACACCTTTATTAAGTGAGGATGAGGACTACATGAATCTAATAAACTCACTTGATCCATCAAAAGAACTTAATTATGTCTATATGGCTCATGGAACTAATCATGAGGGGAATAACAGCTATTTAAAACTTCAACAGGAGTTTATTAATAAAGGTTATGGAAAAGTTCTTATAGGAACTTTAGAAGGTACGCCTACCTTAGAAGATATTATACATATGATTAAGTCTAGGAATATAAATAAAATAGTCCTACAGCCACTGCTTTTAATGAGAGGTAAACATGGAACTAAGGATTTAGATGCTTGGGAAGAACTCCTTATTAATAATGGTTTTGAAGTTGAAAAAATTGATAAATCATTAGGGGAAATAGAAGAAGTAAGAAAACTATATATAAATAAGTTAAACAGCCTCTATAATTAATAGGGGCTGTTTTTATTAAAACAAATATCTTAAATCAAATCAAAAAAATCAAAAACACTTTGTATAAATACAGCTGGACCTATCCACAAAACATCTTCATCCACAGTAAATTTCGGGTGATGATGTGGATAAATTATTTTCTTATGTGGATTATTTGAGCCTAAGAAAAAGAAAGTTCCTGGAACTTCTTCTAAATAATAAGCCATATCTTCTGAAACCATAGTAGGATTTTCTAAAATAAGAAGTTTTTCGTTGCCTACTATTTTTTCAGCGGACTTAATTAGGAGATTAGTAGTATTAGGATTATTATTTACAGATGGACAGATTCTTTCGTATAGGGCTTTTACTTCTGCACCATTTGCTTTACCAACTCCTTCACAAATCTCAACTACTCTTTTTTCTAACATATCTCTATCTTCAGGATATATGCTTCTTATAGTACCTTCAAAAGTAACTTTTTCAGGTATGATGTTCCAGCTAGAACCACCATTTATTGATCCTATAGTCACAACAACTGGATGATGTGGATTTGTCTCTCTACTTACTATTTTTTGTAATGAAGATATTATTTCAGAAGCAATTAAGATAGGGTCTACAGAGAGATGTGGCATAGCTCCATGTCCACCTTTTCCTTTTACAATTACAGATATTTTATCTACAGCTGAAGTTATATAACCAGATTTAACCCCAATCATACCAAGTTTAACCTCAGGGAATAAGGCGCCTATATGAAGACCTAATATAAAATCAACCTTAGGATTTTCTAATACTCCTTCCTTTATCATAGCTTCTGCTCCAGAAGAAATTTCTTCAGCTGGTTGAAATATAAGTTTTACATTTCCTTTTAATAAATTTTTATTTTCAGATAAAATTTTTGCTGTTGCTAAAAGCATAGAAGTATGAGCATCATGACCACAGGCATGCATACAATTATTTTTAGATGAAAA
Source organism: Clostridium sp. UBA1652 (assembly GCF_002320975.1). Classification (NCBI taxonomy): domain Bacteria; kingdom Bacillati; phylum Bacillota; class Clostridia; order Eubacteriales; family Clostridiaceae; genus Clostridium; species Clostridium sp. UBA1652. The sequence continues at coordinate 273,143 of NZ_DCLI01000092.1, read as the reverse complement.
AGGTAATTTAGTTTTTTCTTTAATAGGAAGTCCATCCATATCAGCTCTTATTCCTATAGTTGGTCCATCTGAAATTCCTTCTATTATAGCTACAATTCCAGTTTTACTTATGGTTTTGTAGGAAATGTTCATTTTGCTAAGTTCGTCAGTTACATATTTGTGTGTTTTTTCTAACTCCATTCCTAGTTCAGGTATTTCATGAAGATCTCTTCTCCATTTAACTATATCAGCTTGAATACCCATACATATATCAATTACGTTCATAAATATCAGCCCCTTAAATATTTCGCTATTTCGGTAAATTATACTATAAGATAAATTAATTTGTAAATTTAAAAAAATCTATAACACATACTATGCTAAAACTCAGGACAGGATATATTTATATGGATTTAAGAGGTGAAAAAATGAAAAAAAACTTATATAGGTTATTATTTTTAATTTTAATAGTTATAAATATTCCTAAAATTACATCAGCTACGGAAGAGCGAGATTATTTAATAACAATGAAACAAGATTTACTTACCTTAAAACTTGCATATCCTGAACATGTAAAGTCGGTAGAAAAAAATGGTGATAAAGTTTATTTAATTATGAAATCAGGAAAAAAGGTCTTATATGATGATAAAAGAAATAAAACCCATGATGACAAACTTCAAGATCCAGATTTACAAGATATGATGGAACAAATATATCCTTTAGAAATGCCTAAAGAAATAATGAAAAAGGATTTTGATCCAGGAAGAGCAAGGTCTTATGAGATTTTTAATGAAGTATATGGAGATTCTAAAAAGGCTATAGAAACTAATCTAATAGCGCTTCAATATGGGTATACCAATTATCAATTTAATAGTAAAAATGGTGCAAAAACTTCTTTAGAAACCGCGCTAAAAGAAGTTATGCCCTTAGCAAAAAGCAGAGGAGATATAGGAGGTATACTATATCCTGCAAGTGGAACCTTTAACTATAGAGTTATATCAGGTACAGGAAGATTAAGTCCTCATTCTTATGGAATAGCAATAGATTTAAAAAGCGATAAAAGAGATTATTGGAAATGGAGTTCAGAAAAGGATGGTAACTCTAGACTTCTACAATATCCTAAAGAGTTAGTTGAAGCTTTTGAAAAAAATAATTTTGTCTGGGGAGGAAAATGGGGACATTTTGATATTTTACATTTTGAATATAGACCTGAAATTATATTAAAAGCTAAATATTTTGGTGGTTGGAGTGGTGAAGAGGGAAGTTGGTATAAGGGAGCTCCAGAAGATGAAGCCACTAAGGAATTTATAGAAATTATCAATGATAATTTAAAATAAACAGGTTAAGAAAGGAGAAGTATCTATGAGCTTGCCTATAAAACGATACAGGAAAGCAGTAAATAAGTTTATAGTTTTCACATTATTTCTTTCTCTAATTAAATTAAATATTCCACAAGTGGCAAATGCAGAAAGTGTAGACCAAGAAGTTTTAGACTTTGTGGAAACCATATTTGTAAGTAAAAATAAGGCTGTTTTAGAAAAAGATTTAGAGCTTATAGATACCTTATATGCAACTGATACAAAATACGGTCAATGGGCATATGAGTATGAGGAGAGAAAGGTTAAGTATATAAATAACTGGGCAGAAAAACAAGGAATAAAATTTGTAGATATAATACCTAAAATAGTTGTTAGAAGTTCTAAAAAAAATGGAACTGAAAAATGTTATTTTAATATACTTTGTAATACAGAATATAAATATGTGTATGAAGATAAACCCGATGAAGTGAATAGTTCTAGGATAGGAACATATCATTCAATGACATTAACCAATAGGGATGGTCAATGGATAATAACAAAAGAGTGGTATACAGACCCCTTTGCTGATTCATTAAGTTTAGAAAATATAAAAGCTCAAGATATTAAAGAGTATATAGCAGCTCAGCCAGGGAGAGACATGTCAGAAATAAACGAGAGAAGAAAAAATGCCGTAGCTTATGCTATGCAATACTGTGGTGCAGCTACAGCTCCTGAATATGGATTTAAGTATAATAAGAAATACAGAGACTTTAATCCTGAGGGTGGAGATTGCGCAAATTTTGCTTCTCAGATATTAAGTGAAGGTGGAAAATTTAAAAAGAATGGTACTTGGAATTATGATAAAGGAAGTGCTACTGGTCCTTGGGTAAATGCAGATAAATTTACATCTTATATGATAAATAGCGGTAGAGCTTCAATTATAGCTAAAGGTAGTTATGAGAAGGTTTATAAAGCTTCTTATAAATTACTGCCAGGAGATTTTGTGGCTTATGAGAAGAAGGGTGATATAACTCATATTTCAACAGTAACTGGAGCAGATTCGAAAGGATATTCCTTAGTTACATGTCATAATACAGATAGAAACAATATACCATGGGATCTTGGATGGAGTGATAAAAAAATAAAATTTTGGTTAGTAAGAGTACATTATTAAAATTAATTTGTAATATGAAAAAGGCTAAATATGATTTAATGTTTAGCCTTTTTCTATTTAACTTTTAAATAGAGTCCGCTTTTCTAAAAGGAGATTTTATAAAAAGAGATATAATTAGACCTATTAAAGATAAAATAGCTGAGATAATAAAGGTTAATTTTAAGTTTCCGGCTGCGGCTGATATAAGTGGACCAACTAAAGCTGCTATACCATAAGCTTGATACATCAAGCCGTAGTTTGAACCTAGATTTTTAAGCCCAAAAAAGTCCCCGGTTATAGTAGGATACACAGATAAAAAACCTCCAAAGCAGAAGGTTACTCCTCCCAAAGTTAAAAAGTAACTTATTATATTAAGGGTTAAAACACTCTTAAGTATCATACATACTGTAGTGATTCCAAATAATATGCTTATTACCTTTATTCTTCCTATTTTATCTGAGAGAGTTCCCCAAAAAAGTCTTCCAGTAGCATTAAATATAGCAACAGCAGATACAGCAGTAGCGGCTGCTTTAGGAGAAAGACCAGCTAATTCAATTCCTATGTCCCTAGCTAAGCCAATTACTAAAAGTCCACTCATAGTTCCAAATAAATAAGCTATCCATAGAAGAGGAAAATTTTTAGTTTTCACCATTTCCATAGGTGTATAGTTTTTATTAATGGCTACAACCTTGTTTTTAATAGTTAATGACTCATCAGGTAAAGATAATAAGTTAGAGCCTATAAAAATCAAAACTAAATTTATTATAGATAAAAACAAAAACGTCTTAGAGATTCCCAGAGAAGCTAATAAAGCTTGAATTAATGGGTTGAAAACTAAACTTCCAAGGCCAAAAGCTCCAACAGAAATTCCAGTAACTAATCCTTTATGATTTGGGAACCATTTTATGCAAGTTGATAAAGGACATACATAAACGAAGCCAATACCTATACCAGCAACAAAGCCGTAGTATATATAGAAATCTAAAAGAGATGTGGATTTTGAACATAAAAACAAACCAATAGAATAAAAAGCTCCACCAATCATTGCTACAGGTTTAGGACCAATTTTGTCTTGAAGTTTTCCAGAAAATATAGTCACAAAAGCAAATACAAATACCGTTATAGAAAAAGTAAGGACAACCTTGCTTTTTGAAATATCAAGATAGGTAGCAATAGGTTCATTAAAAAGACTCCATGAATAAATAGAGCCAATACACAATTGAAGCAAAACAGCTCCAAGTACTACTAAAAAGCCTTTTGTTTTTAATTGTTTCATATAAAACTCCTTATTATTGATAAGATTAGTTAATATATTATCATAAAATTATGGATTGTAATATATTTTTTAATAATTATTTAAGGATAATTATTGTCTATTTTAAGTTATAATAATGAAATATAAGGAAATAAATATAATTCTTAGGGGGATGAAGATGGAAGAAAGAGAGACATACGAGTATATTGAAAAGGATGGAGAAGTTAATGAATTTAAAAATGTAGATAAAAAAGCAGTAAAGTCCTGGAGGACAGCAAGAGTTATAACATTCCTAATATTTTTAGCAATATTTATAGGGATAAGAATATTTATAAAAAACTGGGATGAGACTTTTGTTTTAGTAGCTACTATAATTCAAGGGGTTATACTACTCTTGCTTGCTCTAAATGCTTTTTTATATCCTAAAATAGAGTACAGGCAGTGGAAATATAGTATTACAGAAGATAAAATTGAGTTTTATCATGGAATATTTTTTGTACAGCACACTATTATACCAATGCTTAGAATCCAACACATAACCGTTAATCAAGGTCCTATAAATAAGCTATATAAAATAGCTACTGTAAGTATATCAACAGCTGGAGGAGTATTTGGATTAGTAGGACTTCCAAAAGAAACAGCAGATGAAATTTGTGATTACATAAATAATAGGGTAATTAAAAAACTCAAGGATAGAGCAAATGAGCAAGAGCAAGTACTAGAGGAAGAGATACTATTAGAACCCCAGGAAACGGGGGTAGATAATAATGGATAAACCTCAAAGAAATCACCCATCAACCATAATATCTCAGACCTTTAAATACATAAAAGGTAACTTTTTTATCTTTATACCCATGGTTTTAAATAATGAAATTTTAGTTAGTATTGCTATTGGTGCAGGCATATGTATGTTAATGGCAATATACAGTATATTAGTTTGGTATACTAAAAAGTTTTATTTAAAAGATAATATGCTATATTATCAAACCGGAATAATCAGTAAAACAGTATTAACTTTATCAAAAGATAATATTGCAACTATAGATATAGGACAAAGTTTTCTTCAGAGAATCATAGGTATTTACAGGCTTAAGGTTGATAGTGGAAGTACTACTTTAGGAAAAGCCGAAGTAGATATAGTATTAAATAAAGAGCGAATAGATTATATAAAAAGTGTAATAGAAACAACTACAGATTCAAAAATTCAGAAAGCTAACACTGTACCAGATAAAGAGAGATCAAAGGAATTTAAATGCACTAATAGAGAACTATTTATATTGGCATTAACAAAAAATAAACTTGGCTTAATAGTAACACTTATTGTATCTTCCTTTACATTTTTGGATGATTTATTAGATACACTAAAACTAGATATAAGCAAATATGTAGATAAGTACTTTAACATAGAAGATGTAATTAAAAAATCTATGGGAGAAATAATTGTATTTTCAATTCAATTATTTACAGTAATTTATATCCTTTCATTTATAGTATCTGTTATAGTAACATTTATTAGATACTACAACTTTATAATATATGAACAAGATAATAAACTAAACATCCAATATGGTTTAATAAGCTTAAAAAAATACATATTACCTATTAAAAATATACAAGCTATAAAATTAAAGCAAACGCTTATAAATCAGTGGTTTAAGCAATATAAGGTTGAAGTTGTTACAGCAGGTTATGGAGATGAAGAAAAGGAAGAAGCAATTTTTTATCCCTTAACTAATAAAGGGAAGTTAAACATATTAATAGATACTTTAATTCCAAATTTTAATTTTGAAAATATTGAATTAAAATATCCGCCTAAAAATGCAAGAAAAAGATTCTTTATCTTCCCAGTGATTTTTAGTATTGTGATTTTTTTAGTGATAAGTTTCATTTTCCACAAAGCAGTTTTTATATTTATGTTTATGCCAATAATAATATTTAGCTGTTATGTAGAATATAAAAACAACACAATGGGATATGATAAAAGGATATTTTATGGAAGCTTTGGAGCCTTTAGCAAAACCTCCATAATAATTAAGATGAATAGTGTTCAATCAATAACAGAAACAACAAATTATTTCCAAAGAAAAAAGGATATATGCAACTACAGAATAGATTTTTATTCTAGTAAACTAATAGACATATTACCCATAAAAAATATGCACCGCTATCACTTCAAAGAAATAGAGGAAAATATAGAATTTTAGTGGATAATATTGACATAGAAATAATAAACTGATACTATTACGTTATACGATATAAAGTATAACGTAATAAGGCGGTGAGTTTATGAATTTAGAGGAAATGGGTAAGTTCAAGGATATTTCTTTATTAATACTAATTAGCCTAGCAGAAGAGGATAAGCATGGTTATGCCATTATGGAAGATCTAAAAAATAATTTCTCTATCGAGCTAGGGGCAGGGACATTATATGGAGCTATATCAAGATTAGAAAAAAATAATCTTATAAAGCCTGTGATAACCGAGGATAGGAAAATTCCTTATACAATAACAGAAGAAGGAAAGAGACTTTTAAGTTTTCAGCTAGAGCATATAAATAAGATAATATCTACTGGAAAAAGTAGATTGAGGTTAACATGAGGCTTATAGACCTCTTAATTCTTCTTTATCCTAAGGAATGGAGAGAGAGGTATGGAGAGGAGATTAAGGACGTAATTAAAGAGTCAGGAAATATAAATATAGCTCTAATATTTGATATATTAAAAAATGCTATAAGTACTCATCTTCATCCTGAATCTTATAAAAGGATTAATCCTCAAGGCAGACATCATGATTTAAAACTTAATATAAGAAAGTTAATAGCATCCTTTGGGTTAGGTTTTATATTAATGACCGTAGGAATATTAGTTGCAATGGGTATTTCATCAAGATATCCTTATAGGATACAAGATGTTCTTTTAATAGAAGGATTAATAGTAACTGTAATAGGCTTTTTCTTAGTTATGGGAGGTAACTCCTCAGGATTAGACATGACATCCTTAGGATTTCAAGGATCTCAATACTCATCCTATATGAACTTAAGAGCTACAGAAAAAGAACGAAGTACAACTAAATTTTATGAGAACTTTACTAAGCAGGGTATTATTAGTACTACCTTTAATGGACTAACTATTCCACTTGGAGGAATATTAATTGTAGTCATAAGTTATCTAATTTAAGTATTAGTTAACAGTTAATAGTTAAGAATGAAGAGTTAATGAAGAAATTCAGCAAGGCTGAATTTTAACCTAAACCATTAACTCTTCTCTATTCACTTTTAACTATTTTAATCTTTCAAATGCCTTTTTAGACCATTCAGAGTCTTTATATATAGCTCTTCCCACACCAATAAGATCAGCTTTCTCTTCTTGTAAAAGCTTCTCTGCTGCTTCAGGGGTAACTATACCACCTGTAAGAACTACTGGAATAGATAATGCTTCTTTAAGAGCTTCAGTAAGTGGCCAGAAATAACCTTCTTCATTAGCTCCAGGAACAACAAATCCTCTAACTCCACCTGAAACATCTAGAATGTTTATTCCTGCCTTTTCAAACTCAACTCCAGCTACTAAGCTGTCTTCAATAGTAACTCCACCTTCTGTATAGTCCGAAGCACCTAATCTTAATAATATAGGGAAGTTTTCCCCCACAGCTTTTCTAACAGCCTCAATAACTTCAAGATGAATTCTTATTCTATTTTTTACATCTCCACCATAAGAATCAGTTCTTTTATTAGTTAATGGTGTAAAGAATTGATGTAGTAAATATCCATGAGCTGCATGAATTTCTACCCCATCGAATCCAGCCGCTTTTACTCTAGAAGCAGCTTCTCCAAAAGCTTTAACTATACCTTTTATTTCATCTACAGAAAGCTCTTTAGCTACAACACCTTTAGAGTTAGCAACAGAAGAAGGCCCTACTGAAGGGAAGCCAGTAACTTCCTCTGAGGTTTGAATTCCTGCATGGTTAATCTGCATAACAGCCTTTGAACCATTTTTATGGATGATATCAGCTAAGGCTTTTAGTTTATCTATATCAACGCCTTCACTTACCGAAAGTTGATTTTTGTGAGCTTTTCCTTCAGGGTTAATATAGCTATGTTCTATTACAATTAGTCCTATATAACCTCCTTGAGATTTATCATCATAGTATTTTAATATATCTTCAGTAACATTTCCGTCCGGAGCTTTTCCAGTTGCCATAGGTGGCATAACTAATCTGCTGTTTAAATTTAAAGAACCTATTTGTATTGAGTTAAATAATTTTGACATATGATACCTCCATTAAAGAAATTTTATGCAAACACCACTTGGAACAGTGTATTCTTGATCAAGTTTAGTCATCTTTCCAGTATTTTTGTCTCTAGAGAACATAGTCATATTATCGCTGCCTTCATGGGGAACAATAATATAATTCCCTGTAGGATCTATGACGAAGTCTCTAGGGTATTTACCTTTAGTTTCTGTTATTTCTACTAAAGATAAAAGAGAAGTTTCAGAATCTACAGCAAACACAGCTATAGAATCATATCCACGATTGGAAGTATATAAAAATCTTCCGTCAGATGAAATATGTATAGCAGATGCTTTGCTTTTGCCATTAAGGTTTTCAGGTAAGGCAGATATCTTTTGAACAATTTCAAAAACATTATTAGAAGGATTATATTTTAGTACAAATACTTCAGAAGTTAGCTCGCTAAGTAAAAAAGCAAAGTTTTTATTAGGATGGAAGGTCATGTGTCTTGGACCAGATCCACCTTCAAACTTTACAGTAAGAGAAGAATCCTCAACAAGATTCCCATCTTTATAATCATAAACTACCATTTTATCAATACCTAAATCTATGGCAAGAAGTTTTTCTTCATTAGGAGTAAGACCTACAAAATGAGCATGAGCTTTCTCTTGTCTATCCTTGTTTGGACCAGTTCCTTCATGAAAAACTCTAGATGAAGGATCACATAAAGAACCATCCTCATTTAATGGATAACAGTTTATCTCACCAGTGTGATAATTTGCAGAAAATAAATAAGAATCATCTTTATTAGTAATTAGATGACAAGGTGAAGACCCAGGGAAAAGTTTATAGTTTAGAAGAGATAGGCTTAAATCATCTTTATTTATTAAATAAGCAGCAACTCCACCCATATCTCCATCTTTCATTACTGAATATAAATATTTTTTGTTTGATGATATAGCTATATAAGTTGGATTGCCAAGCTCTCCAGCTACATTTATATTATTTACTTCTCCTAAATTTGCATTAAAAGAAAAATTATAAATACCCTTGCTATCACCTTTAGTATATGTTCCTATAAATCCTTTTAAAATTTCCGTGTTTATTTCCATAGAAAATACCTCCCATAAAATATATAATCTAATTATATCATAGTAAAAATTTGAGGTGACTACAATGAGAGAATGTAATTGTGGAAATTGTAAAAATGAATTATGCGTAAGGAAGGTTCCTATATTTTCATTTCTTTCAGATGAGGAGCTACTTGCCATAAAAAATTTGACAGGACATAGAGAATATAAAAATGGTGAAGCTCTTTGTCATGAAGGGGAAAAATCAGAAACTTTATTTATAATAAATGACGGAAAAGTCAAACTTTCTAAAATAACTAAAGATGGTAAAGAGCAGATAATACATATTTTATCTAGTGGAGACTTCTTTGGTGAATTAAGCCTTTTTAATGAAGGAGAAACCCATAACTTCTCTGCATTTGCTATAAGTAAGGTGAAAATATGTACCTTAACTAAAGAAGATATGCACCAAATTATACTGAAGAATCCTGAGATTTCTTTAAAAATCCTTACTGAGGTTACAAAAAAACTAGCCCAGACAGAAAATCTAGCACAAACCTTAGCTACAAATGATGCTGAAATAAGAATAGCACACATGCTTTTGGAATTTTCTAAAGACTACGGAGTAAAAAAAGAAGACGGTATAGAAATAAAACTTCCGATAAATAGGGAAGAGATGGCAAACTATACAGGACTCACAAGAGAAACTATAAGTAGAAAGTTATCTAAGCTTGAGGAAATAGAGGTAATTAAGATGATTGGAAACAAAATAATCTTTATAAAAGATGAAGAAGGACTTAGGGATTACGTAGAATAATTATTAAGGAGGAGAACAGTGAAGAGAAGGTCTTATTTATTAATGGTTTTAATAATACCTTTAATTTTGACTTCATGTAAATCAGAAGAACCTAAATTATCTATAAGAACGGACATAAAAACCTACGTGTTAGAATTATCTTCAGTACAGGGAGTTACAATGACTCCAGAGCTAGAGATAAAAGAACAAACTAAAGATATAGAATACACTTGGAGCACCACAGAAGGTGGGTTTATAAATACAATAAAAAATGAATCTCAAAAGGAAATAACTAATACAGGTGAAGCTGTATTATGGAGTCCAACTTTAGATACAAAAAAAGAAAAATCAAGTTTAATTGAAGTTACTTTAAAAGCAAAGAAAAATGATAAAGTTATAGCTGAAAGTAAAATAACCATCGAAGAAACAAAGGGAGTATATAAGGTAATTGAATAGAATAAATTTTAAATTTAAGTAACCAGCAAAATTTGCTGGTTATTTTTTATGATTCTAATGAAACTCTTGAGAAGAAGAGTTTCTACACATCTATTCGGTAGACGCTCTTCTCAGCGTCAGTCTAATCATTTTTTTTGAGAGAAGCTAAAAGGAATTTAATGGAGCTGAGAGGAGCTCCTACAGGGCAGAAGTGTATAATTGCGCAATTGCGTAAAACATCAATTGCGCAATTGCGCAAAAGAGCAAAAGAATTTAAATTTTGTAGCTTTTTTAAAAGTGTGACTTGAATCATATTTTAATATTTTAATACAAGTTATTATTAGTTCATAGAAAACAAGAATTTTTGGAGGGTGTTAAAAATGAGTAGAGTTATAAATGCGAATCAAAAACTTGGAGAGGTTGTTTCAATATTTCCTGATTCTAGTAAGATATTTAACGAAGTAAAGATAGATTATTGCTGTGGAGGACATGATAGTTTAGGTGCTGCACTTAAAGATAAAGGATTAAATGTTGATTTGTTTGTTGACAAGTTAAATGATGAATATGAGAAATTTTTAGAAAGCAATAAAGAGTATAAGGATTGGAGAAAAGAAAAACCATTAGACCTAATAAAGCATATAGTAGACACGCATCATCAATATACTTATAGAGAAATAAAAGAGATTGATGGACTATTATTGAAAATTTTAAAAGTACACTTTAACCATAATGGAGAAGAACTTCTAAAACTTCATAAGCTATTTGGAAGTTTAAAAACTGAGCTAGAGGAACATTTAATTAAAGAGGAAGAAAACTTATTCCCACTTATGGAAGAGTATTTTTATAGTAAAGATGAAGTTAAAAAAGCAGAATTAATTAAGTATATTGAAGAAACAGAATCAGAACATGATGGAGCTGGGGACATTCTTAAGGAAATGGAAGAGCTTACAAGAGACTTTACTCCACCAGCAGGTGCTTGCACAACTTTTAAACTTGCATATCATAAGTTACATGAATTAGAAAAAAACTTATTTATGCATATCTACAAAGAAAACAGTGTCTTATTTGAAATGATTTAACTAGGAGGGTTTTGAGATGAATACAGAGAGGGTAGAAAATTTATCGCATATATTAAAGCGATTAAATACAGAGGGTGCCACAGAAGAAGTTAGAGGGGAAGCTTTAAAGATAGTAAAAGAAATCACTCCTATGGAATTATCTGTAGCAGAACAAAATTTAATAGAGGAAGGCATGAAACCTGAGGACCTAAGAGGACTATGTGAAATACACATGGAAGTGCTAAAGGATGAACTTGAGAAGTTAAAGACAAAAATATATCCAGGACACGTAGTTAATACTATGGTGGAAGAACATGATGTTATATTAGGCTTTTTAACAGAATTGGAAGAGTTAAATAAAGCCATACAAGGTTTTAAGGACTATGATTCTACTAAGGAAGAATTCGCTAAAATTATAACTTTAGCAGATAATATATTAGATGCAGAAAATCACCATCAAAGAGAAGAAAATGTTTTGTTTTTAGAGATGGAGAAGGAAGGCATAACTGGACCTACTAGAATTATGAAGATGGAACATGAGGATTTAAGAGCAAAAAAGAGAAGGTTAAAATCTTTAGGAGAAAATATAAAGTATATTAATTTTGAGGCATTTAAAGCAGATTTAGATGAAACAGCTAAATACATTATATTTAACTTAAGAGATCATATATTTAAAGAAAACTATATATTATATCCATCAGCTTTAGAAGCAATAAAAGATGAAGCAAGATGGACAAATATGAAGGAAAAGTGTGACGAAGTGGGATATTGTGGATTTACTCCTAACTTTTAAAAGGTTGACATGATAAAACTTTAACTATATAATTTACTCATAATTATATAAGGTCTTCAGGGCAGGGTGAAATTCCCTACCGGTGGTAAAGCCCACGAGCTATTTTTTAGCATGATTCGGTGAAATTCCGAGGCCGACAGTAAAGTCTGGATGGAAGAAGATGAGTAAAAGGTATTATTAAGCTTACTTAATAATATGGCTATTTCGCATTTATAAGCTCTGAAATTTTAGGATTTCAGAGCTTTTTTATTTGTTATAATAGGTTTTATTTACTTTTGGTTTATTGTGCCCTGAGCGTTTGCTTGGGGTATTTTTTATTTTAACGTACTTGCCTTGAGATTTTTGTTAGGAGGAATGTTATGGATGAAAAGTTTATGAAAAGAGCACTAGAGTTAGCTAAGGAAGGAGAAGGAAAGGTAAATCCTAATCCACTAGTTGGGGCATTAATAGTAAAGAACAACAAAATAATTGGAGAAGGATACCATGAGTTTTATGGTGGAGCTCATGCAGAAATAAATGCTATAAAAAATTCTAAGGAATCCTTAGGAGGAGCTACTATCTATGTCACCTTGGAGCCTTGTCATCACTATGGTAAAACACCGCCTTGTGTTGATTCCATTATAAAACATGGATTTTCTAAAGTTGTTATAGGACAAATAGATCCTAATCCATTAGTTGCAGGAAAAAGTATAGAAAAGTTAAAGAAAGCTGGAATAGAGGTTAAGGTTGGGGTTTTAGAAGAGGAATGCATAAAACTTAATGAGGTGTTTAATAAATACATTTTAAGTAATGAGCCTTACGTGCTACTTAAAGCAGCTATGAGTTTAGATGGAAAAATAGCCACAACTTCTGGGGAATCTATGTGGATAACTGGAGAAATCTCAAGAGAAAATGTGCATAAACTTAGAAATAAATATTCAGCCATTATGGTTGGAGTTAATACAGTTATTAAAGATAATCCTTCACTAACATGTAGAGTGCCTAATGGTAGAAATCCAATGAGAATAATAGTTGATAGTAAGCTTAGAATTCCACTAGACAGTAGGGTTTTAGATATTAGTAATGAATCCAGATGTCTGATAGCAACTACAGAAAAAGCTTCAAAAGATAAGATAAAACAATTAAAAGATAGAGGAATAGAGGTATTAATATTACAGGATAAAGATGAGCGAGTTGATATAAGGAAACTTATAGAAGAGCTTGGAAGATTAAAAATAGATGGTGTTTTGTTGGAGGGAGGAGGAACGTTAAACTTTTCTTTTCTAGAAGCAGGATTAGTAGACAAGGTAGAGTTTTATATAGCCCCTAAAATAATAGGTGGAGATAAGGCTAAAACACCGGTTGAAGGGGTTGGAATTGGAGTCTTAAGTGAAGCTTTTAATATTAAGAATATATCAACAAAGTTTTTAGGAGAAGATTTATTGATTGAGGGATATTTAAGGGGGTGAAGGTATGTTTACAGGAATAGTTGAAGAAATAGGAACTGTTGTAGATTTTGAAGCCTCACAGAATATTTTGAGAATAAAAGTACAAGCTTCTAAGGTTCTTGAGGAAACTTATTTAGGAGATAGTATTAGTACTAATGGGGTTTGCCTCACTGTTACAGATATAGGGAAAAATTATTTTTATGCAGATGTTATGGGGGAAACTGTTAGAAGAAGTAACTTAGGAACTCTTAAAAAAGGAGATAAAGTTAATCTTGAAAGAGCCATGGCTGCAAATAGCAGATTTGGAGGACACATAGTAAGTGGACATATAGATGGAAAAGGAAAGATAACATCCTATGAGAAAGAAGGAAATGCTGTTTGGATCACCATAGATACTGATAGAGAAATCTTGAAATATGTTGTTGAGAAAGGATCAATAGCAATAGATGGAATAAGTTTAACGGTAGCCTATGTTGATGATAGGAAGTTTAAGGTATCTATAATACCTCATACAAGTGAAGAAACTACTTTACTTAAAAAGAAAATAGGTGAAGAAGTAAATCTTGAGTGTGATGTTATAGGAAAGTATGTAGAAAAATTACTTGGATTTAATAAAAAGAATGATGAAAAGAAGTCTATAACCATGGATTTTCTAATAAATAACGGATTCTAAGGGAGGGTTAGATATGTACAAATTTAATACTATTGATGAAGCAATACAGGATATTAAAGATGGCAAGATAATAATAGTTGTTGATGATGAAGATAGGGAAAATGAAGGGGATTTACTTATGGCTGCTGAAAAAGTTGAAGGTGAGCATATTAATTTTATGGCAACCTTCGGCAAAGGACTTATATGTGTGCCAGCAGAAGAAGCTTTATTAAGAAAATTAGATATTAATGAGATGGTTGAAAAAAATACTGATAATCATGAAACTGCTTTTACTGTTTCTATTGACCATAAGGATACAACAACTGGTATTTCTGTATTTGAAAGAGCAGATACTATAAAACATTTATTAAATAAAGAATCAAAGGCAGAGGATTTTAGAAGACCCGGACATATATTTCCATTGATTTCGAAAAAGGGTGGAGTTCTAAAAAGAATAGGGCATACAGAGGCTGCGGTGGATTTAGCAAAGTTAGCAGGATTTAAAGGCGCTGGGGTTATATGTGAAATAATGAAGGATGACGGAACAATGGCAAGAATTCCAGACTTAATGGAATTCTCCTCAAAGCATAATCTAAAAATAATAACTATTGCTGATTTAGTAGAGTATAGAAGACATAGAGAACAACTTATAGATAAAGTAGTGGAAACCTCAATGCCTACAAAGTATGGAGATTTTAAGATAGTAGGATTTATAAATAAGTTAAACGGAGAACACCATGTAGCACTAGTTATGGGAGATGTAAAAGAAGGAGAGCCTGTTTTGGTTAGGGTTCATTCTGAATGTTTAACAGGAGATGCCTTAGGTTCAAAAAGATGTGACTGTGGAGAACAATACGATGCTGCAATGAAAAAAATAGCTGAGGAAGGTAAGGGAATTCTTCTTTACATGAGACAAGAAGGAAGAGGGATAGGACTTATCAATAAATTAAAAGCGTACAAGCTTCAAGATGAAGGATTAGATACAGTAGAGGCAAACTTAGCTTTAGGCTTTCCTGAAGATATGAGGGACTATGGCATAGGAGCTCAAATACTTAAAGAACTTGGAGCAACAAAGTTAAGATTAATGACTAACAACCCAAGGAAAATATCAGCACTTAACGGCTATGATTTAGAGGTAGTTGAGAGAGTACCAATTCAGATGAATCACAACGAAAGAAATAAACATTATTTAGAGACAAAAAAAGAAAAAATGGGACACTTATTAAATATTTAAATATAAGGAGAGAATAAAAATGATAAATTATGAAGGCAATTTAGTAGCAGAAGGATTAAAATTTAGTATAGTTGTAGGAAGATTTAATGAGTTTATAGTATCTAAACTTTTAGGTGGAGCTATAGATGGACTTAAAAGACATGGTGTAAAAGAGGAAGATATTGAAATAGCTTGGGTTCCAGGAGCTTTTGAAATACCATTAGTAGCTAAAAAGATGGTTGAAAAAAATAAATATGATGGAGTTATATGTTTAGGAGCTGTAATAAGAGGAGCTACACCACATTTTGATTATGTATGTGCAGAAACCTCTAAAGGAATAGCCAATGTTTCATTAAACTCAGGAATTCCTGTAATATTTGGAGTACTTACAACAGATAGTATAGAACAAGCTATAGAGAGAGCAGGAACTAAGGCTGGAAACAAGGGATATGATTCAGCAGTTTCAGCAATTGAGATGGCTAATTTATTAAAAGAAATATGTTAGAAATATCATAAGAACCGATGTAATAAATAATTAAGAGTATATGTTTTAATATGAGGGTTGGCTTTAAATAGCTGACCCTTTATTTTATTAAATTTGTATTAAATTAGCGGCTAATATATTTGCTTAAGAGTATAATATGAATAAAGTGATTACGTATTTATTAATATTTGTCTTATGGGAGGAGTAAAAGTGGAAAAATATATAGAACTAAAAGACGTTAAGAAAAGCTATAAAATGGGAGAAGTAGAGATAAAAGCAGTTGACGGTGTTAACTTTTCTATAGATAAAGGTGAATTTGTAATAGTTGTAGGGCCAAGTGGGGCAGGGAAGACAACAGTGCTTAATATTTTAGGTGGAATGGATTTCCCAACCAGTGGAGAAATAACTGTAGATGGCAGTGAAATAGAAAAATATAATTCTAGGCAGTTAACTACCTATAGAAGACATGATATAGGATTTGTGTTTCAATTTTATAACTTAGTTCAAAACCTTACAGCTATTGAAAATGTTGAATTAGCTTCTCAAATATGTAAAAACCCATTAAATCCAGAAAAAGTATTAGATCAAGTGGGCCTTAAGGAGAGAAAATTTAATTTTCCTGCTCAATTATCAGGTGGAGAGCAACAAAGAGTTGCTATAGCTAGAGCATTAGCTAAAAACCCAAAACTCTTGTTGTGTGATGAGCCAACAGGAGCGTTAGACTATAATACTGGGAAATCTATATTGAAACTTCTTCAAGATACTTGCAGACACCATGGAATGACTGTTATTGTTATTACTCATAATTCAGCTATTGCACCAATGGCTGATAAAGTAATAAAGGTGAGAAATGGGAAAGTTCATAGCGTAACAACAAATGACAATCCAATACCTGTAGAAAGGATTGAATGGTAAGAATGAAAAGAGCATATAGAAAAAATATATTAAAGGATATAACTACGAGTAAATCAAGATTTTTGTCTATATTCATTATTGTAGCTATAGGGGTGTCCTTTTTTGCAGGGGTTAGAGCAACTAGCCCTGACATGAAAATTACTGCAGATAAGTATTTAGATGATAGCAATGCATCAGATTTAGATATTTATTCGGCTACTGGTTTCAAGAAGTCTGACATAGAGAAAGTAGAAAATACAGATGGGGTTGAGAAGGTTTATGCAGGTTATACTTTTGATGCTTTAGCTGTTAATGGGGAAAGTGAAATACCTATAAAAGTACATTCCTTAAAGATAGGAGAGGAAACTGTAAATAATCCTATATTAGTAGATGGAAAACTTCCAGAGAATAATGAGGAAGCAGTAACAGAGAAAAGATTTCTTGAAAAAGAAGGTTTAAAAATAGGAAGTTCAATAGAACTTAAAACAAAAAATGAAGTTAAGAAATTTAAAATAGTAGGGACTGTTAATTCATCTTTGTATATGAATAAGAGTCAAAGGGGAAATAATTCTTTAGGAAATGGAACTACTCAAGCTTTTTTTCAGATTGGTGAAGAAGCAGCCTATGAATTAGCAATTCCTAAGATGCCTAACATTCCTGGATTAGAAGTAGAAAAAATATATAATGAACTATCAGTAATAGTTAAAGATGCTAAGGCTGAAAATTACTTTACTGATAAATATAATGATATAGTAAATCCTATAAAAGAAAAAATCAAGGATATAAATAAGGATTGGTATGTACTTGGACGAGATACCAATATAGGAATAAGAGGGTTTAGCGATGATTCAGAAAGAATAGGAGCAATAGGTAATGTATTCCCATTAATTTTCTTTTTAGTTGCAACCCTTGTCTGTTTAACTAGTATGACTAGAATGGTTGAGGAGCAAAGAACCCAGATAGGAACATTTAAGGCATTAGGTTATGGAAAGGGATCTATAATCTTTCATTATTTCATATATTCTTTTCTAGCAAGTATAGGAGGAAGTGTTTTAGGGGTATTAGTAGGCTTTAGACTTTTCCCTAATGTAATCTTTAATGCTTATAGAATTATGTATGAGATTCCTGATATTATATCACCTTTTAATGTAGAGTTAGCTGTTACTTCAACAATAGTTGCAGTTTTATGTACTACACTTGCGGCTATTTTTGCCTGTGCTAAGGAGCTAATAGCAGTTCCAGCAGTACTTATGAGACCTAGAACTCCTAAGGCTGGGAAGAGAATACTATTAGAGCGAGTAGGTTTTGTATGGGGAAGGATGTCTTTCACTAGCAAGGTTACAGCGAGAAATATACTTAGATATAAGAAGAGATTTTTTATGACAATAATAGGCATATCAGGATGTACTGCATTATTAGTCACAGGTTTTGGACTTAAAAATTCAATTATGTCAATAACAGATAAACAATTTAATGAGATATATAAATATGACATGATTGTTCAGCTAAAATCGGAGATTGAGGAAAGTAAATTTCTTGATTTTAAAGAAGACTTAAAGGATTATAAAACCTTAGATAATACTTTGATGATTTTCCAAAAGAATATTGAAACAACTAATGAGAATGATAGGGAAGTAGACAGTTATTTATTTATACCAGAAAACAAGAGTGAAATTAAGAACTTCATTAAGTTAGCTAATAATAATGAAGACATTGAACTTCCCTCAGATGGAGTAGTAATTACTGAAAAGCTCTCTAAACTTTTAGAGGTGTCTAAAGGGGATAATATTGAGATAAAGTTAAATGATAAAAAAGTTAAAGTAAAGATAAATGGAATTACGGAGCACTATGTCATGAACTATATATACATGTCTCCGGAATATTATAAGGAGCTATTTGATGTCCCAGTTAAATATAATGGATTTGTAGGAACCACTACAGATAAGAGTAAAGATGGAGAAGATTTTTTATCTAAAGACCTTATGAAGAATACTGATATAGCTTCTGTTAGCTTCATAACAAATACCAGTGAACATTTTAAGCAAACAATGGGAAGCATAGATAAAGTAGTGTTAGTTTTAATAGTATCCGCTGCTGCATTAGCATTTGTAGTTATGTATAATTTAACTAATATAAACATAAGTGAAAGAATAAGAGAATTAGCAACCATAAAGGTTTTAGGATTTTATGATAGTGAGGTAGCTGCTTATGTTTATAGAGAAAATGTAGTTTTATCTATAATAGGAACCATCTTAGGATTATTTTTAGGGATAGGGCTACATAGATATGTTGTAGTAACTGCAGAGATAGATATGGTAATGTTTGTCCGTACAATTAAAGCTATAGATTTTGTTTACTCAGCCATACTAACAATAGTATTTTCAGGACTAGTAAACATAGTAATGTACAGAAGGCTAAAGAAAATAGACATGGTGGAATCCTTAAAGAGTGCAGAATAATCTTAAGATAGATATAAATAAACTTACAAGATAAATGAAAGAGCTGTTTTTAACGGCTCTTTTTTATTTAAATATTTTTCTTAACGAAATCTTTATACCCATACAGATATTCTAAACACTAACTTTATGGATAGGAGCAGTATTATCTTATTACAAGATAGATAATGTAATTTTGTAAGGGGGAATTAAGTTGGAAGTAATATTAGGAGTTTCAGGAGTTTGTTCAGTTATTTTGCTTATTTATCTATTTTATGTATTGTTTAGAGGTGAAGAGTTATGAAGTATATAATTTTACAAGATTTATTTTATTTAATTGTTTTAGTTACTCTTTCTATTCCTTTAGGTATATATATCTATAAGGTTATGAGTGGCCAAAAGGTGTTTCTATCAAGATTGTTAGCACCTATTGAAACATTAATATATAGGTTTTTAGGTGTGAAAAAAGAGGAGGATATGACTGGAAAAAAATATGCAGTTTCAGTTATGAGCTTTAGTATTGTAGGAATACTTTTTGTTTTCATATTACAATTAATGCAAAATGTATTGCCTTTTAATACTGAAAATCTTAAGGGTACAAGTTGGCATCTTGCTTTTAATACTGCAGTTAGTTTTGTTACTAATACAAATTGGCAAGCTTACTCTGGGGAGTCAACATTGTCTTATTTAACACAGTTTTTAGGACTTACTGTTCAGAACTTTGTATCAGCAGCAACTGGTATAGCAGTAGTGTTTGCTTTAATAAGAGGTTTCATTATTAAAAAACAAAAAACTATAGGTAACTTTTGGGTAGACTTAACAAGGATAACTATATATGTATTGATACCTATTTCCTTTGTTGTTGCAGTTTTATTGGTATCACAGGGAGTTGTACAAACCTTTAATCCATACAAAGAAGTAACATCATTACAGGGAGGTATATCACAATTAATACCATTAGGACCAGCAGCCAGCCAAATAGCAATTAAGCAGCTTGGAACAAATGGAGGAGGATTCTTTGGAGTAAATTCAGCATTTCCTCTAGAAAATCCTACTGTAATATCTAATTTTATTCAATCTATATTAATACTATTGATTCCAGCAGCACTTTGTGTATCTTTTGGAAAAGCGGTTAAAGATATGAAACAAGGTAGGGCTATCTATATAGCTATGGGAGTGTTATTTGTTCTTGCGTTAGTAGGGGTTACATTAAGTGAACAATTCTTAGCGCCAACATTTAATGGAGTTATAAGTAGTGGGAATATGGAGGGTAAAGAAGTTATCCATGGAGTAGGGCAATCGGCACTTTGGGGAACTGCAACTACAGCAGCATCTAATGGGTCAGTAAATTCTATGCATGATAGCTTTACACCACTTGGTGGAATGATATTGATGTTTTTAATGCAACTAGGAGAAATAGTATTTGGTGGAGTTGGAAGCGGATTATATGGAATGTTGGCTTTTGTAATTCTAACTGTATTTATAGCAGGACTTATGGTTGGAAGAACTCCTGAATATCTAGGCAAAAAGGTGGAGCCTTTTGATATGAAAATGGTGTGTCTTATAGTTTTAGCACCACCATTATTAACTCTTCTTGGTACAGCTGCAGCTGTGGCTATGCCTAATGCAGGAGAGTGGCTCACAAACACAGGGGCTCATGGTTTCTCGGAGATACTTTATGCTTTTTCCTCTATGGGAAACAATAATGGTAGTGCATTTGGAGGATTTACTGCAGATACGGTGTTTACAAATGTGGTTGGTGGAGCGATTATGTTCTTGGTTAGATTCGTACCAATGGTAGCTACTATTTTCTTGGCTGAAAACTTAGCAAAGAAAAAGAGCGTTGCAACAAGCGAGGGGACTCTTTCAACTAGTAATACCATGTTTGTAGGGTTATTAATAGGTGTAATATTTATAATAGCTGCACTAAGTTTTTTACCAGCTTTAGCACTTGGTCCAATAGCAGACTATTTCACAACATTTAAATAGAGGTGAGAATTATGAAGGAAAAGAGTACAAATAAAGATATATTTAATGATTCATTAAAACAGTCATTTCTAAAGCTTTCACCTAAAATACAGGTTAAGAATCCTGTCATGCTGGTGGTTTATATAGGAGCAATATTTACAACAGTTTTATATTTTTTATCATTTACTGGAGTTAAAGACGAAAGTAGCGGATATACTCTTACTATATCTTTAATACTTTGGATTACTGTATTATTTGCAAATTTTGCAGAAGCAATAGCTGAAGGTAGAGGAAGAGCTCAAGCTGATAGTTTACGTAGCAGTAGAAAAGACGTAAAGGCAAAGAAACTAAAATCTAAAAATAACTTACAAGACTATACTGAAGTACTATCAAACACTTTAAAAAAGGGTGATATAGTTTTAGTAAAAGTCGGAGAGCAGATTTCTATGGATGGTGAGGTCATAGAAGGAGCAGCATCAGTAGATGAGAGTGCAATCACTGGAGAATCTGCACCAGTAATACGTGAATCAGGTGGAGATAGAAGTGCAGTTACAGGGGGGACTACCCTAGTATCAGACTGGTTAGTTATTAGAATTACTGCAGAACCAGGGCAAGGATTTTTGGATAAGATGATAGCTATGGTTGAAGGAGCATCTAGGAAGAAGACTCCTAATGAGATAGCTCTTCAGATCTTGCTTGTAACTTTAACAATAATATTCCTAGTAGTTACAGCAACCTTATTACCATTTTCAAGTTTTTCCAGTAAACAAGCAGGAGCTGGTGAGGCAATTTCTATTACTAATATAATTGCTTTACTTGTGTGTTTAGCACCAACAACTATAGGGGCGTTACTTTCTTCAATAGGTATAGCAGGTATGAGCAGACTTAATCAAGCTAATGTTTTAGCTATGAGCGGACGTGCTATAGAAGCGGCTGGAGATGTGGATGTGCTTTTATTAGACAAGACAGGAACAATAACATTAGGAAACAGGCAGGCTAGTGAGTTCTTGCCAGTACAGGGTGTTACAGAAGAGGAGTTAGCAGATGCAGCTCAATTATCTTCTATGGCAGATGAAACTGCAGAAGGAAGAAGCATAGTAGTTTTGGCTAAAGTGAGATTTGGAATTAGAGGAAGAGATATTTCAAGTATAAATGCGACCTTTATAGAATTCACAGCTAAAACTAGAATGAGTGGAATTGATTTTCAAGGGAATGATATTCGTAAAGGAGCTGCAGATGCGGTTAAGAAATATATATTGGAGAATGATGGAGATTATCCGGAAGAGTGCGATCAAATCGTTAAACGTGTTGCTGAGGCTGGAGGCACTCCGCTAGTAGTTGAAAAGAATAAAAAAGTTTTAGGGGTGGTGTATCTTAAAGATATAGTAAAGAATGGAGTTAAAGAACGTTTTGAAGATTTAAGAAAAATGGGAATAAAATCTATAATGATTACTGGAGATAATCCTATGACAGCGGCAGCAATTGCTGCTGAAGCTGGAGTAGATGATTTTTTAGCAGAAGCTACACCAGAGGCTAAGCTTAAACTTATTCGTGATTATCAGGCAAGTGGACATTTAGTTGCGATGACTGGAGATGGAACTAACGACGCGCCGGCTCTAGCACAAGCAGATGTAGCAGTTGCAATGAACACAGGAACTCAAGCAGCTAAAGAAGCTGGTAATATGGTGGATTTAGACTCTAGCCCTACTAAACTTATTGATATAGTTAGGATAGGAAAGCAGTTATTAATGACCAGAGGTGCTCTTACAACATTTAGTGTTGCAAATGATGTTGCAAAGTATTTTGCAATAATTCCAGTACTTTTCTTTGGTATTTATCCTCAGCTTACAGCACTTAATATGATGGGATTAACAAGTTCAAAAAGTGCCATATTATCAGCCATAATATATAATGCTTTGATAATAGTAGCGCTTATACCCTTATCTTTAAAAGGGGTAAAGTACGTTGAGCTGCCAGCTGGAAAGCTATTAAAGAAAAATATATTGATTTACGGACTAGGAGGAATAATTGCACCTTTTATTGCAATTAAATTTATTGATGTTATATTGACCGTATTAGGTCTTGCGTGAGGTGAGAAGTATGAGTAGTTTTATTAAGTCTTTAAAACCTGCATTTTTGTGTTTTGTTGCTATGACATTAATATGCGGAGTTATATATACAGGAGCTGTAACAGGGGTAGCAAAATTATTGTTTTCTAATAAGGCAAATGGAAGTATTATAACAGTTACTCTCAAGGATGGAACAAAGGTGGATTATGGATCAGAGTTAATAGCTCAAGAGTTTACAAGTGAAAAATATCTAATAGGAAGACCAAAGGGTAACACAAATCTTTCACCTACAAGTAAGGAGCAACAAAAGTTAGTAGAAGAAAGAGTAAAATGGTGGAGAGATTTTGATAGTAAAAATGAAGAAGATATTCCTATGGATTTAGTTACTTCATCAGGTAGTGGAGTAGATCCATATATATCTAAGGAAGCAGCAGAGTTTCAAGTTAAAAGAATAGCTGAAGCTAGAAATATGGATGAAAGCAGAGTTGAAGAGATTATAAGTAAGTATACAAAAGACAGGATTTTAGGTTTTATGGGGCAGCCTGGAGTAAATGTTTTAAAGGTTAACTTAGCTCTTGATAATCTCCTATAAATGGTATATTTTAAAGGTGGTGATGTAAATGATGGAAGAAAATAACCGCCCAGATCCTGAAATACTTTTAGAAGAAATTTTAACTAGTGAAAATAATAAAAAAGGTAAGCTTAAAATATTTTTTGGTTATGCAGCAGGCGTAGGTAAAACCTACGCTATGCTTGATGATGCACAAGAACAAATAAAGTGCGGAGTAGATGTGGTTGTAGGGTATGTAGAGCCTCATGCAAGACCTGAAACTATGGAATTACTAGAAGGATTACCTATATTGCCGTGTAAAAACATAGCTTATAAGAATATAAGTTTAAAAGAATTTGACTTAGATGGTGCTCTTAAAAGGAAACCAGAACTTATTCTAGTTGATGAGCTAGCTCATTCTAATGCTTTTGGGGTAAGAAATAAAAAAAGATATCAAGATATAGAAGAACTTTTAAATGCAGGAATAGATGTTTATACAACTGTTAATGTTCAGCATATAGAGAGTCTAAATGATGTAGTGAGAGATATAACTAAGGTTACTGTCCAAGAAACTGTTCCGGATTATTTTTTTGACCAGGCGCATAAAGTTAATCTTATAGATATTGATCCAGAAGAACTACTTACAAGATTTAAAGACGGAAAAATATACAAAGCTGATAGAGCTAAGAAAGCCATGTATAATTTTTTTACTAAAGAAAACTTAAGGCTTCTAAGAGAAATATCTATGAGAAAAGTAGCAGACAGAATAAGTAATGAAAATCAAGGGAAAAAAAGTATTTTGGAAAAGGTCTCAAATACCAAATTTCTTGTATGTATAAGCCCATCACCTTCATCTTCTAAATGCATTAGGTGGACAGCAAGAGCAGCTGAAGCATTTCATGCTCCATGGATAGCTGTTTATGTTGAAAATACAGATGAAGATAATTTGAATGATAGCCAAAAGAAAGACTTAATATCAAATGTAAGATTGGCAGAGAAGTTAGGAGCTGAAGTGGTTAATTTAAATGGATATGATATAGCTGCAGTCATAACAGAATACGCCAAACTTTCAGGCATAACAAACATAGTAATCGGTAAAAGTAGAAATAAAAAGACCTTAAGAAATTTATTTGATATGGACTTTGAAGATAAACTAATTTCATTTTTGCCCAATACTGAAGTGCACATTATACCAGGAAATACAGCAGGAAAGCCATTCAAAAAAAGTAGAAAGAAATATTGGGATAATAGATTATACTTTTCATGGAAGGATTCATTATTAACTTTAGGATTAATAATAATTGCTACATTTATTTCATTAGCTCTTAGAAAAATAGATATTGGGGACCAAAATATAATAATGGTATATATATTATTTGTTCTTATTATATCTCGTATAACAAGAGGGTATATGTATGGTGTGATGGCATCATTAATAAGCGTATTAACATTTAATTTCTTTTTCACTGTACCATTTTATACTTTTAATGCAATTCAAGCAGGATATCCAATAACATTTATTATAATGCTTATAGTAGCACTTATAACAAGTGCATTAACAGTAAGAATTAAAACCCAGGCAAGTCAAGCAGTTGCAAGAGAAAGACGTACAGAAGTACTATACGAAATAAATAAAAGACTTTTAGTGACAAGAGGGCTTAAGAATATAATAGAGTTAACAAATGAGTATATTACGAAACTATTTTCGAGATCAGTTATTTTCTACACAAATGATTTAGAAAATAAGTTTAATTATAGTTTTACTAAAGTAAGTAATATAGATGAAGATACTTTTATGATATCAGAAGACGAGAAGGCTGTAGCAAACTGGGTATTTGTAAATGGAAAGCGAGCTGGAGCAGGAACTGATACACTTATGGGAGCAGGAGCATTTTATATGCCTGTTGCTTCACAAAACAGAGTTTTAGGCGTAATTGGGATATCATGTAGAGAAGGTGTGTTAAGTCAAGATAATAGGCAGTTTCTACGTATGATAATATCTCAAGTTGCTATGGCTTTAGAAAGGCAGTATTTATCTGATGAGCAACGAAAGATACTAGTAGAATCAGAAAAAGAAAAGATGAGGAGTAATCTTCTTAGAGCTATAGCACATGATTTAAGAACTCCACTTACAGGGATTTTAGGTTCTAGTTCTGCAATACTAGAAAGTGGAGATGTTATAGATGAAAATACTAAAGAAAAATTATTGTATAACATAAAAGAGGATTCTCAGTGGCTTATAAGAATGGTAGAAAATCTTTTATCAGTTACAAGAATAAATGAAGGAACAATGAATGTAGCTAAGACTCCAGAAGCTGTAGAAGAAATAGTTGCTGAAGCTATAGCTCGTATCAGACAAAGATTTGTAGGTAGCTATATAGAAGTTAAAGTGCCAGATGAGCTTCTGTTAGTTCCAATGGACGGAACATTGATAGTACAGGTTCTTATTAATCTCTTAGATAATGCAATTAAACATACAATAAATAACGAAAAAATAGAAGTGATTGTTAAGAAAAAAGGAAATCTGGCTTTATTTGAAGTAATAGATAATGGAGTAGGAATATCTCAAGAGGATTTCCCTTATTTATTTGAGAGTTACGTTCCAAATGGTAAAAAAAGTTCGGATTCATCTAGGGGTATGGGAATAGGACTTTCTATATGTAAGTCCATAATTAAAGCTCATGGTGGAAAGATAGAAGCTGCCAATAAAAAGACAAACGGAGCAGTGTTTAGATTTACACTGCCATTAGAGTGAGGTGAAAGGATGGATAATAAGGCTTTAATCTTAATTATTGAAGATGATGAGGGAATAAGTAATTTTATGACAGCTATATTAAATTCTCATAATTATAGTGTTATAAAAGCAAGTAGGGGAAAAGAAGGTATATCTATGGTTACTTCACATGTTCCAGATTTAATTATTTTAGATTTAGGGCTTCCAGATATTGATGGAATAGACGTTCTTAAAAACATAAGAAGTTGGAGTAAGCTTCCTATAATAGTGGTATCTGCTAGAGGGCATGAAAGAGAAAAAGTTGAGGCACTTGATTTAGGAGCAGATGATTATATAACAAAACCTTTTGGAACATCTGAACTTTTAGCAAGAATAAGAACCGCTATGAGACATGTAGAGCACAGCAGAGATTCCTCCACCATAGAAAAAGAAAGCTTTGAAGTTGGAAATCTTCATATTAATTATGCTAAAAGACTTGTAACTGTATTTGATAAGGATGTGCATTTAACTCCTATAGAATATAAAATAGTAACTATTTTATCAAAAAATGCAGGGAAAGTACTCACTCATGATTTTATAATAAGGGAAATATGGGGACCATATACAAATGAAAATCAGACTCTTAGAGTTAATATGGCTAATATAAGAAGAAAGTTAGAGATAAATCCAGCTGAACCTAAATATATTTTAACAGAGGTTGGAGTTGGTTATAGAATGGTAGAAGATATATAATATTTTTATAGAGTTTCATATTATTTTGATCAGTTATATGAACCTGCTAACAATAATTTAAATAGAATGTCACAGTTTTGGGATTATAAAGGAAGACAAGTAGACCTAGGAGAAGGTAGTAGATAGGAGGAGAAAACTTGCAACAAATAGATAGTATTATTTTCGATTTAGACGGGACTTTATGGGATTCACTAGAAACCTGCCTAAAGGCATGGGAAAAAGCTTTAAATGATTTTGGGTATATTAAGGAACCTATAACAGCAGAGGATCTAAGAGGAGTATTTGGATTGCAACATGATTTGATAGGAGAAAAATTATTTCCTTATTTATCAAAAGAGCAGAGAGAAGAAGTCATAGAGTTATGTTATAAAGAGGAGATAAAATTAATAGCAAAACAAGGTGGGGCTTTATATGAGGATTTAGAAGAAACTTTAAATAAACTAAAAAGTGAATATAAGCTATTTATAGTTAGCAACTGCCAAGCTGGATATATAGAAGCTTTTCTTGAATATCATAACTTAAAGGATTTATTTTTAGATTTTGAGTGTTCAGGAGCTACAGGTAAATCTAAAGCTGAAAATATAAAATTAGTAATACAAAGAAACTCTTTAAACAATCCAGTTTACGTAGGAGATATCTTAGGAGATTATGAAGCTGCTGAAAAAAATAAAATCCCATTTATTTATGCCGAATATGGATTTGGAAATATAGAAAAAGTTGAATACAGAATAGAAAGTTTAAAAAGATTGCAGAATTTAAAAGAAGTATTGATAGGTCATAACTAGATAGTTATGACCTATTTTGGTGTAAATGATTACTAAGGAAATTTGACCAAAATCCCCCTATATATTAATATTATAGTATAGAGTAATTTACTATAAATTAAAGAAAAGAGGGATGAAAGATGAAAAAGATTATTTGTGCCATTATGTTATCTCTTTCTGTATTATTTATGTTTGGATGTAATAACATAAGTGCAGCTGATAAAGATAATAGTAGCAAAAATGACACTGTTAAACCTGATACTGAGAATCCCGATAATGAAGAAACAAAGGACAATGGGGGTACTGCTTATAGCATAAAGGATATCTATCCTTTTAATGATAATGTAGTATATGAGTATGCAGGAAGCGGAAATGAATATGCTAAATATACAGTATGGGTAGATTATATAGACAATAATAGAGCTCAAATCAGAAAAAATAATGGAGGGACAGAGCTTGTAACTGTATTAGAAAATAAAGATGGAGAGCTTAGATCAGTATTATCTCGAGAAGAAACTTATTTTAGAGAAAACTTTACAACAAAACAAGGCAAAGTAGAGGAGATTTTCTTAAAGGAACCTTTAGTTAAAGGGACCTCTTGGACAGCACCCGATGGAAGTAAAAGATATATATCTAATACAGAAGTTGAGATAACAACTAATGTAGGTAAATTTAAAACATTGGAAGTAACAACTGAAGGTAAAAACTATAAGAAGTTAGACTATTATGCAGCTAAAAATGGATTAGTTAAAACTGTATATACTTCACAAGGTTCAGAAGTAACTTCAACTTTAGATGAGATTAAAAAGGATACTCCATTAGTTCAAAATGTTAGAATATATTATCCTAGTGGAGATGAAATGAAGCTTTATTATGTGGAGAAACAATTAAGCTTTAAAACAAATGATATAACAAGATTAACTTTAGAGAAACTGTTTAAAGAAGTACCTAAAGACAATGTAGGCAGTTTACTAGGCCCAAATGTCAATATAAAGAGTTTATATTTAAATAATGGAGTTGTTTATGTTGATTTTTCAGAAAATCTTGTTAAAGAAATGAATGCAGGGTCAAGTTATGAACTAAATATACTTCAAGGGATAACAAATACTTTAGGCGCATATTATGGAGTAGATAAAGTTTATATAACAATAGAAGATAAACCTTACAGTTCAGGTCACATATTAATGAAAAATGGTGAAACTTTCAGTGTGAGCTTAGGTAATTCAGAGAAATTAAAATAATTAATATAGAGCCATCTCAAAAATAAATTGAGATGGTTCTTTTATAAATTGGAATTAAATTGAAATTAATATATAATGTATATATCAAATTAACATAATAACAGCAATAATTTAGGATAAGGGGGACTAGGTAGTGAAATATATTACTTCAAATGATGGAGCTAAAATAGCATATAGTATTTATGGAAATGGACCAGCTCTTGTTTTAGCTCATGGAATGGGTGCTAAAAAAGAAATGTGGAAGGAATATGGATGGGTAGATGTCTTACAGGATAAGTTTACTACTATTTGCATAGATCTAAGAGGTAATGGAGAAAGTGATAAATCATATGAACCAGAGTTTTACTCCTTACAAAATATTTTAAATGATATTAAATCTGTAGTTAGCCAGTGTGGATTTAGTGAATATAACTATTTTGGACATTCTTATGGAGCAACTATAGGACTACAACTTTGGAAATATGATAGTAATATAAGAAAGGTTATTTGTGGAGGGACTACATTTGGGGATGAGTTTTTTAAACAGGTAGTTCCTGAGTGGATTATAGAATATAAAGAATTATCCCATAAAAAAGAGAATAATGAGTTAGAAGATTTATCAGAAGATGATAGGGAATGGATTAAAAATACTGACATAAATTTAATACTTGCTCAACTTAAGGCTTGGAATAGTTGGACTAAGGTTGATCCAAATGAGGGAAAAACACCTCTGGCTATTTACTCAGGAAGTAATGATAATCCAAGAGTTTTAGAAAACCTAGAGAAAAATGAAAAAGCTATTAAAGAGAATAATATTAAATTTAAAATTTTTGATGGATTAGACCATAAGGATTTAGTTAGAAACATAGAAAAAGTATCTCCTTGGACTCTGAATTTTTTATAGGAGAAGATTTAAGATGAAGATAAAATCTATGGTAAGTAAATTAAACTTTTTATTTGCGATTTTGGGTATAATAATACTCCTAATATCAGGACATGCATATTACGAATTAACTAAAGAAAAGTTAAGCATTAATACAACAGTAATTATATTATTTATAACTTTAGCTTCTGTTATAACAGCTGTTAGAGTAAATAGAAAAAACACAAAATACTTTTTGATAGGTTTGTCAGTAATTTCATTAATTATATATGCACTTTGGAACTTGTATGCAAAGACTACTCCTATTAGTGATTACCAAATACTTTTGGAGGGTGCAAATAAGATTATAGATGGAACTTTTAAACAAGAAAGTTTCGATAAAACCAATTATTTTTATTTCTATAATTTTCAAATTGGATATACTTCCTATCTTGCATTAATAACCAAAATATTTGGAGACAAACTTATATTTTTTAAAATATTAGAATGGATATATCTAATAGTAACTTCCATAATGATTTATAAGATTTGCGAGGATAGGTATACAAAAGATATCGGAGCTATAGGGGCTACATTATATTCTTTATATATTCCTAATATAATGGGGTCTTCGGTTATAAACAACCAGCATATAAGTGGCGCATTAATGGTAACATCTTTATATTTTATTCTAAAAAATGATAAAAAGTCAGCAGCAATTGGAGGAGTATTTTTAGGATTAATGCAGATATTTAGGCCTATAGCTATAATTATTATCATTGGAGTGGCTATTACCTATGTATGCAAAGTATTTAGTAAAACTATGTATTTAGAAATACTAGGTATTTTGGTAACCTATATACTTTGTTTTACTATGGTGGTTAAATTAGTTGATTTTGCTTTTGTTAAGACAGAGATAGCACCAAAGGCTATAAGTCAAAGTAATGCAAAGTATTTTAAATTTGTATTAGGTCTTACAGATGAAGGCGTATATAAAATTCCTACAGAAAGTGCTAGGAAAACACAAGTTTACTTTGATTTAGAGAGATTAAATTTTGATTATGATGCTTATAATAAGGAATGTCTTAAGGTAATAAAAAATTCTATAACAAATTATAAAGAAACTTTTCCATTCATTAAAACTAAAATGTATGACTTCTTAGGAAAGAGGGACAATCAGTATTCTTTTTCTCTCTCTGAAGAAAAAATTACTGATAATACCTTTAGGCTTTCAGAAATAGGTAATCTACAATATTTATTTCTGATAATAGGTTCACTTGGAGCTCTATTAGGTAAATTTAAAAGAAATAATAAAGAAATAGATATTATATGTCTTTTATTTATTGGATTTACATTAGTGCATATTTTTATAGAAACTCAAACTAGATATAGATACGAGATGTATATATTATTAGCTATTTTGGCAGGTGAATTTATATCTAGGTTTATGAAGAAAACTAAATCTGTGTTGTAAGGAGAGAAAATTTATGAGGATTGGAATTGTTGGATTAGGAGATATAGCTAAAAAAGCATATCTACCAGTACTTAGTGAAAAAGAGGATATAGAATTAGTTCTTTGTACTAGAAATAAAACTACTTTAGAGAATCTTTCGACTAAATATAGAATAAATGAGTATGTACAGACAGTTGATGAACTTATAAATAAAAAAGTTCAAGCTGTTTTTGTTAGCACTGCTACGGAAGCTCATTTTGAAGTAGCTAAAAAGCTTATTGAAAATGGAATAAATGTGTATATAGATAAACCTATTTCATTAAATTTTAAAGAAACAGAAGAGATAGCTAAGTTAGCTGAGAAAAATAAGGTTATAGCTATGGTA
The DNA here is from genome assembly GCF_002320975.1 of Clostridium sp. UBA1652. Taxonomy (NCBI): domain Bacteria; kingdom Bacillati; phylum Bacillota; class Clostridia; order Eubacteriales; family Clostridiaceae; genus Clostridium; species Clostridium sp. UBA1652. Next base: position 241,237 of record NZ_DCLI01000092.1, on the reverse strand, counting down.
GGTTTTAATAGAAGATTTTCTCCTATGTTTAGTAAGTTAAAGGAACATGGCAAAGCAGATATAATAATAATTCAAAAAAATAGATTTTGTCTTCCTGATAATACTAGAATATTTATTGTGGAGGATTTTGTTCACGTTGTGGATACTTTAAGGTTTTTATTAGATAGAGAGGTTAAGGAAATAGAGGTTAGATATTTAAAGAAAGAAGGAATGCTTCACAATGTAGTAATTCAATTGATTGTTGAAGGATGTACAGCTATAGGAATAATGAATAGAAACAATGGAATTACTGAAGAAATAGTAGAATACATGACTGCTGGGAATAAATATATAGTAGATAATTTCGTGGAGACTTGGCATTTACATGATAAGAATAAAAGCCTATCTAAGTTTGGAGATTGGGAACCAACGTTATATAAAAGAGGATTTTATCAAATAGCAGATCATTTTATAGATTGTGTGAAAAATAATAAGATCCCGAGTCCATCTATACAAGATTCGTTAATAACTCATGAGATATGTGAAAAGATTGTGATGAAAATAGAAGAGGAAAATAAGCATTAGAAATTTTTATCCACATCATTAATAAAACCTATTTTACTTATAAAAGGGTAAAGAGTATACTTTGTTTGTATTGTAAACAGTATTAAGAGGTGGATTATATGGATAAATTAAATAGTGAATTATTAGAAGAAATTAAGGATTTTAAAGAGGCAGGATATAAGTTTTTAAATGGAGAAATGAATAAAGCAGATTTTAAAAAGGCTTCAGGTGGTATGGGGGTTTACGCCCATAGAAGTGGAAAGGAATTTATGATTAGGCTTAGAATTATGTCAGGTATAGCTTCTAAAGAGCAGCTTAAGTTAGTTTATGATTTTGCAAATAAATATGATTTAGAAGGGATTCACCTTACAACTAGGCAGGCTATACAATTACATGGACTTGATATAGATGGTATATGTGAAGTAATGGTTGAGGCTTTAGAGAATGGAATTTATACAAGAGGAGCAGGGGGGAGTTTTCCAAGAAATGTAGCGATTTCTCCTTTATCTGGTGTAGATGTAGATGAAACTTTTGATGTAACTCCTTATGCTATGGCTGTTAATAGACATTTTATGAAGAAAATTACTAGCTATAAATTACCTAGAAAGCTTAAGGTTGCTTTTTCCAGCAGTGATAAAGATGCTTCACATGCAACAGTTACAGATCAAGGTTTTTTGGCAGTTAAAGTAGATGATAAAGAATATTTTAAAGTGTATATAGGTGGAGGATTAGGAAGAAATCCAAAGCTTGGAGTAGAACTTGGAGAACTAATAGAACCAAAAGATATTTTATATCATGTTGAGGCTATAACTAATTTATTTATGGCTGAAGGAGATTATAAAAATCATGGAAAGGCTCGTATCAGATATATTTTAGACAGAATGGGTAAAGATGATTTTATAAAGTGTTATAAAAAACATTTAGAAGAAGTTAAGAAAGCTGAGAACTTACCTTTAGAATTGGAGATAAAAGAGATAAAAAAAGAAGGTAAGGAAATTACAATAAATAATAAGAGAATTATAGCTCAAAAACAAAAAGGCTTATATAGCGTGTACTTCCATCCAGTAGGAGGACAACTAAAATTATCTGTGTTAAAAACTCTTATAGATGAAATAGAAAATATGGATGATATTGAAATAAGACTTACCATGGAGGAAGGTTTATATATAAGAAACTTAAATGGGGAAGAAGCTGAAAAAATAGTCAGTCTTACAGAGGGGTTAGGTGGAGAAACAAGGTTAGAACAATCTGTTGCTTGCATTGGTACACCTATCTGTCAAATGGGAGTTTTAAATGGACAAAAAACTCTAAACGAGATGATAGATATGTTTAGGGCTGAAGGTATAAAGGAAGATTTGCTTCCAAGAGTACATATTTCAGGATGCCCTAATTCCTGTGGAGTTCATGAAGTTGGGAATATAGGTTTTTGCGGAAAGATGAAAAGAGTTGGAGATGGACCTAAAAATGTTTTTGAACTTCATATTAAAGGTGAACTAGGTGAAGGTAAAACTAGAATAGGTGACTATTATGGAGATATACTTCAAGATAAGGTACCGGAATTTTTATTAGAATTAGCTAAGGCTGTTAAGATTAATGGGACAGAATTTGAAGCCTTTATTACAGAAAGTGAAGATGAATTTAAGCAAGTGTTAAATAAGTTTTTAGTGTAGGAAAGTATTTGTATAAGTTTGCTTTTTGAGATATAATTTCATTAACAGAATAACAAGAGAAGTTATGGTATTTATTTCCTGGGAAATAAATTTAAAAGGGAAAGAGGTTAAAGGCCTCTACAGCCCCCGCTACTGTAAAGGGTGACGAATTCTAATGATCCACTGGTTTTACTGGGAAGGAAGAAGGAGGATGAACCCTAAGTCAGGAGACCTGCCTAATTTTTTATAGCTAATCCTTCGGAGGGAAGGAAAGTGATATAAGAATAGGTGGAATTATATTACCATTATATTTGTCTTGCACTTTTACCTCTATCCAAATGGATAGAGGTTTTTTTATAGGAGTTGAAGGAATGAAAAAAGCAATATTGATCACAAGTTTTGGAACATCTCACTTAGATACCTTAGATAAAACCATAGTGGTTATCGAAAAAGAAGTAGAGGAAAAATATAAAAATGAATATGATGTTTTTAGGGCGTTTACCTCACATATGATAATAAAAAGTTTAAAAGATAAGTATGATATGAATGCAATGACACCAGAGGAAGCTTTAAAAAATCTTAAGTTATGTGGATATGATGAAGTTGTTGTGCAACCTCTTCATATAATTCCAGGAGAAGAATATGACTATATAAAGAGAGTTGTAAATAGCTATAAAGAAAGCTTTAAGAATTTGATTATAGGACGACCTTTATTATACTTCCAATCAGAAGAGGTTAATTTAGATTACGATGATTTAATTGATGAGCTTAAAAAAGTTATGCCAAAGGGAGAAAATGTTCTATTAGTAGGACATGGAACCAATCATCCAGCAAGCTCTTGTTATGGTTGTCTTCAAAATAGGTTTAGAGAACTAGATTATGATAATGCATTTGTAGGAACGGTTGAAGGTTACCCATCTATAGAAGGAGTAATTAAAACCTTGAAAAAATATAATGTTAAAGAAATAAATTTAACACCATTCCTTTTGGTGGCAGGAGACCATGCTAAAAATGATATATTTTCTGAGGAAGAAGAATCTTGGTATCTAAGACTCAAAGAGGAAGGCATAGAGGTTAAAAAGATATTTAAAGGTTTAGGAGAATATAAAGAAATTAGAAATATATATTTAAGGCATCTAGAAGAAGCTATAAATGGTAAATATGAGGGAATGGGTGAAAGTAAAAAGGGAATTATGAATTAAAATAAGGAGGTCCTTATGAAATCAATAATAATTGCATCTAACTGCTCAGGTGGAGGAAAAACCACATTTACTTTAGGTCTTATGAGATTACTTAAAGATAAAGGATATGATATTGCACCTTACAAAATTGGACCAGACTATATAGACCCAGCTTTTCATGAAAAGGTAACAGGAAATCCTTCTAGAAATCTTGATTATTTTTTGCAAGGAGAAGATGGACTTAAAGCAGTTTATTCAAGAGGTAGAGGAGAAATTGGAATAATAGAAGGTGTAATGGGAGTATATGATGGTATGGGATGCACCTCAGAAGCCTCTACAGCACATGTGTCTCAGCTTTTAGATATACCTGTGATTTTAGTACTTACCCCAAGAGCTTCAAGTGTTACCTTTGTTTCTGAAGTAAGTGGAATATTAGAGTTTTCAGGAACAGACTTTGCAGGAATAATACTCAATAATATAACTGAAAGTCATTATTCATTATTAAAAACTATATTCGATAAGAAGATAGATGTACCTCTTTTAGGATATGTACCTAAAGATGAAAGAATATCATTAAAATCAAGGCATCTAGGATTAGTTCAAAGTTCTGAAGTAGATGATTTAGATGAAAAGATATCCACAATAGCAGAACTTATAGAGGATAATGTTGATGTTGATAGATTACTTAACTGTTTAGTAGAAACAGAAAGATTTAGTGATAATTTTCACCTAAGGAAAAGGGGTCTAAAAATAGGAATAGCTAGGGATAAGGCTTTTTCATTTTATTATAAGGAAAATATAGAGCTTTTAGAGGAAATAGGAGAGATTAAGTATTTTTCGCCTTTAGAGGATGAAAAGCTACCTGATAAACTTGACTTCATATATATAGGTGGAGGTTACCCAGAGGTTTTTAGAGAAGAGTTATCTAAAAATACAAGCTTCATACAAAGTCTTAAAGATAAGCTTGAAGACGGACTGCCTTGTTATGCAGAGTGTGGAGGCCTCATGTACCTTATGGAAGAAATAGAAGGGGAGAAAATGGTTGGCGTATTTAAAGGAGAATCAGTTATGACTGATAAACTAAATAACTTTGGATACACCTTTATAGATGTTAAAGAAAATTCCTTAATAAGAAGAGCATTAAAAGTAAGAGCACATGAGTTTCATAAATCAACTATAAATTCTGATGAAGAGAAGGTTTATACTTTAGAGAAAAGAGCTTATGATGGAAGCTTGAAAAGTTGGAAATGTGGATATATTAAGAAAAATACTTTAGGAGCTTATGCTCATATTCATTTTTTCTCAAATATAGAGTTTCTTAAAGAAATAATTAACAGTTGTAAGGAGAAGAGTCGTGGAGTACATTAAGAATCCAATGGAAATAGAGCAAAGAAGTTTTGAAATAATAGGGAGTGAGATGGGAACTCATAACTTTACTGAGGAAGAACTTTCTATAGTAAAAAGAGTTATCCATACATCAGCAGATTTTGAATATAAAGATTTAGTTTATATAAGAGACGGTGCTATAGAGGAAGCTAAAAAGCTTCTTAAAAGTGGAGTAAAGATATACACAGATACAAACATGATTGCAGCTGGTATAAATAAAAAAGCTCTAAAACAGTTAGGGTGTGAAGTCATAACTTATGTATCTCTTGAAGAAGTAGCTAAAAAAGCTAAGGAAGAAAAAATAACTCGTTCAATGGCAGCTGTAGCCAAAGCGTCAGAGGAAGGTGTAGAGTTTTTCGTATTTGGAAATGCACCTACAGCTTTGTTTAATCTAAAGAGCTTATATGAAGAGGGAAAAGCTAATCCTAAGTTTATAATTGGAGCGCCTGTAGGATTTGTAGGGGCTAGGGAGTCTAAAGAAGAAGTAGAAAAACTTGATATTCCTATGATAACTATAAGAGGAAGAAAAGGTGGAAGTAATATAGCTGCAGCTATAGTTAATGCTCTTATGTATATGCTGGTGGAGAGAGAATAATGTTAGACATGTATGTAAATGCTGGAGGGAAAAAGCTAAGATGTGGTTATACCACTGGTTCTTGTGCAACTGGAGCTGCAAAGGCTTCTACCTTAATGCTATACAAAGACATTAATTTAGAGTTTATAGATATTGATACTCCAGCAGGAATACCACTTAAGCTTCCTATAAAAACTATAGAAAGAGGAGAAAACTTTGTTTCTTGTTGTGTAGTAAAAGATGGGGGAGATGACCCAGATGTAACCCACGGAATAGAAATATGGGCAACAGCTAAGAAATCGAAGGATAGATATTCTCTAAAAGGTGGAAAAGGTGTAGGAGTAGTTTGTGGAGAAGGTCTTTATATAAAAAAGGGAGAAGCTGCAATAAATCCAGTTCCAAGACTTATGATAGAAAAAGAAGTAACTAAAGTTCTTCCAGAAGATAAAGGGGTAGAGATAACTATTTTTGTTCCAGAAGGGGAAGAAGTAGCTAAAAGAACCTTTAATCCTAGGCTTAATATATTAGGTGGAATAAGTATACTTGGAACCTCTGGAATAGTATATCCTATGTCAGAGGAAGCCTTAAAAGAAACTATTGAAATAGAAATGAAAGCTAAAGCTGCCTATTATGATGAGTTAATATTTATATTTGGAAATATGGGAGAAAAATTCGGAGAATCCCTGGGTTATGATAGAAACAAGATGGTTACTATATCTAATTATGTTGGATTTGCTTTAGAAGCAGCGAGATACTATTCTGTTAAGAAAGTTACTATAATAGGACATATAGGGAAACTTGGAAAAGTAGCAGCTGGTGCCTTTAATACTCATTCTAAAGTTTGTGATATGAGACTTGAAGTTATAGCACTAGAATTAGCTTTAATAGGAGCGCCACTAGAATTAGTGACAGCTGTTTATAATGAAAAAACTACAGAAGGTGCTGTTAGAATAATTCCAGATGAATATAAGTCGATATATAAAACTATAGCTCTAAAAGCAAAAGAAAAAATGGAGCAGTATGTGATGAATGAGTTAACCTCAGAGGTTGTTTTATATTGGGGAGGAAAAGAAGCTAAACTTCTATTTAATAGTGAGGAGGAAGAAACTTGATTACTTTAGTTGGACTTGGACCAGGAAGTAAAGAATATATGTTACTTAAAGCTATGGAAACTTTAAATAATAGCTCTATAGTTATAGGGTTTTCTAGAGCCGTGGAAAGTTTGGATTTTATATCTACACCTAAGGTAGCGGTGAATAATTTAAAAGGTATAATAGAGTTTATAGAAAATAATCCTTCTGAAAATATAAGTATAGTAGCTTCTGGAGATCCCTGTTTTTATGGTGTACTTAATTATCTTAAAAGAAATATTAGTGAAGAAATTACTGTAATTCCTGGAATAAGCTCTTTTCAGTATCTTATGAGTAAACTAGGGAAACCTTGGCAAGAAGCAAAACTATCGTCTCTCCATGGACGAGAGGGAGATTTTATAAAAGAAGTTAGAGAGGTCAACTTATCTATATGGCTGACGGATAAGATAAATAACCCAACTAAGCTTGCAAAACAACTACATGATGAAAATATAGAATGTACCATTTATGTAGGAGAAAATCTTTCTTATGAGGATGAGAAGATAACTATAGGAAGTCCAAAAGAAATAGAGGCAAAAGAGTTTAGTGAATTAAACATAATGGTGGTGGAGAGAACGTGAAATTTATAAAAGATGAAGAGTTTATAAGAGGAAAGGTTCCTATGACTAAAGAAGAAGTAAGAATTCTTTCCATAGCTAAATTAGAGTTAGAAAAAGATGATAAGTTGTTAGATGTTGGAGCTGGAACAGGCTCAATATCTATTCAAATGAGTAAATTCTGTAAAGAAGTAACTGCTATTGAAAGAGATGAGGAAGCGTACGAACTAATTCTTCAAAATAAAGCTAAGTTTAGTTGTAATAACTTAGATATAATTAAAGGAGAAGCTTTAGAAGAACTGCAAAAGCTTTCTTCAGAAAGTTTTGATGGAATATTTATAGGTGGAACAGGTGGCAATTTAGAGAAAATAATTGAAGAAGGTCATAGAATATTAAAACAAGAAGGAAGAGTAGTTTTAAATTTTATTACTTTGGATAATTGTTATAAAGCTTGTGAAACATTAAAAAGACTTAATTATGAAGTTGACATAACAGAGGTTCATATAAGTAAAAATAGAAATAATAGTTACATGATGATGAGCAATAATGGAATATATATTGTAAGTGGAAGAAAGGAAAAAATACATGAGTAAACTATATGGAATAGGGGTAGGCCCTGGAGATTCAGAACTATTAACTTTAAAAGCAGTAAGAGCTATAGGAGAATCTCAAGTAATAGTAGCACCATCTTCAGAGGAAGAGGGAGACAGCATAGCCTACGAAACTACAAAGGAATTTATAAAAGAAGGAACTGAAGTTATAATAGCTCATTTTCCAATGGGTAAAAAAAATACTGATGGAAAGGTACTAGAAGCTTATGAAATTATAAAAAATAGGCTTCAAGAAGGGAAAATAGTAAGTTTTTTAACTATAGGGGACCCTTTAGTATATTCCACTTATGTTCATTTATTAAGATATATACAAGAAAGCGGATTTAAGGTTGAAACTGTCCCAGGAATAACTTCTTTCTGTGCATCTGCTGCACTAACTGGAAGGCCAGTAGTTATGGGGAATGAACCTCTTTTAGTACTTCCAGCAAGAAGAATTAATGATATAAAAGATGAAAAGTATGTTGTAGTAATGAAGGTTTATAAAAGAGAAAAAGAAGTATTAGATGTACTTGAAGAAAAGGGCTTTAATTATGTTATGGTTAGAAAAGCAGGGAGAGAAGGTCAAGTAATTACATCTAGTAGAGAAGAAATATTATCAGAATGTGAGTACATGTCTTTAATAATAGCTAATAGATAGGAGGAAATAGAATGGTTTACTTTGTAGGGGCAGGACCTGGGGATGTAGATTTAATAACCGTAAAGGGAAGAGAACTTATAAAAACTTGTGATGTAATTATTTATGCAGGATCTTTAGTTAGTCCTAAGCACTTGGACTTCTGCAAAGAAGGGTGTAAGATATATGATTCTGCTAGCATGACCTTAGAAGAGGTTATAGAAGTTATGAAAGAAAATTCTCATGGAGATTCTATAATAGTTAGACTTCATACAGGTGACCCTTCCATTTATGGGGCTATAAAAGAACAGATGGATGAACTTGAAAAGCTAAATATAGAATATACAGTTGTTCCGGGAGTGAGCTCATTTACAGCAGCGGCTTCTAGTATTAAAAGAGAGTTTACTCTTCCATCAGTAAGTCAAACTGTTATATTAACAAGAGTAGAAGGTAGAACACCAGTACCAGAAAATGAATCTTTAGAAAGTTTAGCTTCACATAAGGCATCTATGGCTTTATTTCTTTCAGTAGGAATGATTGATAAGGTTGTTGAAAAACTTAAAAAAGGTTATGGAAGAGAAGATGTTCCTGTAGCTGTTATAGAGAGAGCTACTTGGGAAGATGAGAGAATAATTATAGGCACACTAGAGGATATAGCAGTAAAGGTAAAAGAAGCTGGAATTAAGAAGTTTGCTCAAATATTGGTTGGAGATTTTATAGACAGTGAATATGAAAAATCTCTACTATATGATAAGACATTTACTCATGAGTTTAGAAAAGGAGTAAAATAGATGATTTATATCCTTAGTGTTTCAAGCCTAGGCGATATTTTGGGAGAAAAGCTAAGTAGGAATTTCAGCAGCGTATATTTCTCTAAAGATAAGATTAAAGCAGTTGGTCTAAATGAAATAACAAAAGAAGCTATGGAAAAAGCAAAAGGAATAATATTTATCTCATCTACAGGAATAGCTGTAAGGGCTATTGCAACCTATTTAAAAGGAAAAACAATAGATCCTGGAGTTGTTGTTGTAGATGCTAAAGGAGAATATGCTATATCTCTTTTAAGTGGACATTTAGGTGGAGGAAATGAACTTGCTATAAAAGTTAGTGAAATTCTAAAGGCTATGCCAATTATAACCACAGCTACAGATTCTTTAGGTGTAAAAGCACCTGATATGATAGCTAAGGAAAATAATTTATTAATATCGGATATTAAAAAAGCTAAGGATATATCAGCTTTTTTAATAGAAGGGAAAAAAGTTGTATTTGAAGATGAAGATAAAATTATAGATATTCCTAAAGGATATATTGAATGTATTGAAAGTAGTGAGAACTTACCTAAAGTTAAAGTCACTAATAAAATAAGTGGTTCAGAAGCTTTAGTTTTAGTAAGAAAAAATGTCATCTTAGGAATCGGTTGTAGGAAAGATGTACCTAAAGAAAAAATGTTAGATTTTATAAGAGAAAGTTTAAAAGAGTACGGATATAGAGAAGATTCCATATTAAAAATATCCACCATAGATTTAAAGTCTAAGGAAGAGGCTATCTTAAATATTTCTCAAGTTTTTAGCCTTCCTTTAGAGATTCATTCTAGGGATGAGGTTAGGAAAATAGAGCATTTATTTAAGTGTAGCGATTTTGTTAGAAAATCTATAGGTGTTGGAGCAGTTGCAGAACCCTGTGTTTATTTAAGCGGGGGAGAAATTGTTGTTGAGAGAATATCAAAAGAAGGAATGACTCTTTGCATAGGAGAAGGGAGATAATAGATGGGTAAATTATATGTAATAGGTATAGGACCTGGTGGATTAGATCAAATGTCTATAAAAGCAAAAGAGGTTTTGGAAAAGGTTGACGTAATAGTAGGATATGTTAAATACATAGATATGGTAAAACCCTTAATAAAGGATAAAGAAATATATTCAAATGGAATGAAGGGTGAAGAAGCTAGATGTATAAAGGCTTTGAAACTTTCAGAGGATAAGGATGTAGCAGTTATAAGTACTGGAGACTCAGGGATTTATGGAATGGCTGGGCTTATATTAGAACTTAAAGAAAATAATCATAACGTTGAAATTATTCCGGGAATAACAGCATCTTCAGCAGCGGGATCAGTACTTGGAGCACCACTTATGCATGATAACTGTAATATTTCACTTTCTGACCTTATGACGGATTATGAACTTATTAAAAAGAGAATAAAATTGGCTGCAGAAGGTGATTTTATTATTTCTTTATATAATCCTAAATCTAAAGGAAGACCAGACTATTTAAAAGAAGCTATAGAAATAATAAAAGAATTTAGAGATGATTCTACACCTATTGGGATAGTTAAAAATGCTTTAAGGGATGGACAAGAAGCTTATCTAACAACTATAGGTGAGTTTACTGATGAAAATGTAGATATGATGAGTATAGTTATCATAGGAAATTCTCAAAGTTATATAAAAGATGGTTTCTTTATTACTCCTAGAGGATATAAACTGGAGCAAAAAAAATGATAGGAATAATTGTTGGGACTTCAGAAGGAAGAGAATTACTTAAGAGATTAAATGAGTTTACTGAGGATATGTTTGTATCTACAGCTACAACTTATGGTGGAGACTTATTAAAAGAATATAAGTATAAAATTCTTAATACAAAACCTTTAAACAAGGAAGAACTTGAAGAGAAGTTTAAAGAGTTAGATATTAATTTGCTGATAGATGCCTCACATCCTTATGCTGTAGAAGTTTCAAAAAATGTAATAGAGGTATGTAGTAAATTAGATATTGTTTATTTAAGATATGAAAGAAAAGGTATATTAGAAGAGTTCAAAGAATGCTCACAGGTAAATATAGTTTCTAATTTTGAGGAACTAGAAGAAAAACTAAAAGTATTTGATGGTACTATCTTAAATACTACAGGAAGTAAAAGCGTTGAAAAAATACTTAAAATGAATTTGAAAAATAGATTTATGCATAGGGTACTGCCATCTATAGAGGTCATGAAAAAGATGATAGAACTTGGAGTTAACCCCGATGATATAATAGCCCTTAAAGGATCTCACTCAGAGGAATTTAATAGAGCGTGCCTAAAGGAATTTAATTGTAAGGGAATATTGATGAAAGACTCAGGAAAAGAAGGCGGAACCAGAGAAAAAATAACAGCAGCCCTAAAAGAAGGGGGTGATGTTTTTGTTATTGATAAAGAGAGAATTAAGTATCCTAAAGTATTTTACGATCTTTCAGAACTAGTGAGTTTTGTAAAAACCTATGTGAATACATAAATTCGTAAATATATATTTAAATATTTATATATTTAAATGTGCAAATGCTTATCTGCATATCTAAACATTTAATCATTTGCACATTTGAGCAAAAAAAGCAACTGCAATAGTAGCTAAAAACTACTGGTGCAATTGCCTTTTTTATTTTGAATTTTGACTATTCATTTTTATAGCTTTTTTAGTGCAGCTATCTACGGCCTCTATGACAGAACCTCTAAAATTATTTTTTTCAAGAGTATAAACAGCTTCTATTGTTGTTCCACCAGGAGAACATACCATATCCTTTAAGGCTCCAGGATGAAGATTTGTTTCTAAAACCATTTTAGCTGAACCTAAAACTGCTTGAGCTGCTATTTTGTAAGCTTTGTCTCTTGGAACACCTTGAAGAACTGCGCCATCTGCCATAGCTTCAATAAACATATAAACTAATGCAGGAGAAGAGCCACCTATAGCAAGAGTTTTATCTATCATTGCTTCAGGAATAATCTCTGTTTTACCTATACTATTAAACATATCTGTTATTAAGGCAAATTCATCATGGCTAACAGCTGAATTTTTACATAATAAAGTTATGCTTTCATTAACAAGTGCAGCAGTATTTGGCATAGTTCTAATTACTTTTATGTGTGAAAAGAAATTTTTCTCAACGAAATCTATGCTTACTCCAGCTGCTATGGTTACTATTAAAACATCTTCTTTTATATAGTCCTTAATTTCTTTAATTACATCACTATAAAAGTGTGGTTTAACAGCTAAAACTAATATATCTGACTTTTTAGCAACTGATATATTATCCCCAGGATAGATTTCTATTCCGTATTTATCACGGCAAATATCAAGTTTATTTTTAGATGGGTTTGATGCAATAACATTTTCTTTAGAAATAAAGTTAGATGTTATTATACCTCCTATAATGGCTTGAGCCATATTTCCACACCCAATAAATCCAATAGTTTTATTCATAAAATAGCCTCCTTTTTCTAAATATATTTTATCATAAAGGAGGCCTCATAATTAACTAAATCTGAATAAATCTAAGGCTAAATTACCATATTGGAAGGTGCTTATCAAAGATTCACCATCTTTAGAGTGATCACCTGCACCCATAGCAATGAGTAGAGGGATAAAATGTTCATTTCTAGGAACCGCTAAAGATGCACTTGGAGCTAAACTTTCATATTTAAAAAGTTTATCAGTATCCCATTCTTCTATAGCTTTCTTAATCCAATTATTGAAATCTAAAGCCCAAGAATCTATAGAATTTTCTTTATAGAAATCAACCATTCCTAGATTGTGAACTATACCACCACTTGCAATAATTAATATGTCTTCATCTTTTAGTGGGGATAGAGCTTTACCTATTTCATATTGAGATTTGTTAGACAGCTTTGGATTAACAGACATTGTTATTACGGGAATATCTATATTAGGAAACATAAGCTTTAGTACTGACCAAGCCCCGTGATCAATACCCCTAGAGAAATCTAACTTACTATCAATATTATTTTGGGTTAAAATACTTTGAATTTTTTTGGCTAATATTGAATCAGAGCTAGCTGGATAGTTTACCTCATATAACTCCCTTGGAAATCCATAAAAATCATATATCATATCGTAGGGTTTCATTGCACCTATTAATTGTATATCTGATTCCCAGTGAGCTGAGAAGATTATTATGGCTTTAGGTTTATTTATAGTTTTAGCATATTGCTTTAAATATTCAGTATATTTATTGTTTTCGAATACTAGAGTTGGAGCCCCGTGGGCTACAAAAATACTTTGATTCATAGGAACACATCCTTATAAAAATTTATTGACTTACTATTTGTTAGTTAATATTATAAGATAATAAATTGAGATTTACAATAGTGAAATTAAAGAAAAAACTTAGTTGAGGAAAAATAAAGAAAGAAGTAAATTAATTTGGTATAATAGGAAATATATGTTGACAATAGAATTTGAGATTGTTATTCTTTATTTTAAGCATATAGATAATGAATTTCAATTGGAATAGAAAATGGGGAGATGTTGTAGTGAGAAGTATTAAACAAGGTAATATATTTAGTCTTAATTCTATAAAGAAAAAAATGATTTTAGGCTTTTTGTCGGTGATATTAATAAACCTTATAGCTTTTTTAGGACTTGAAATTTTTAATTCCTATAAGCAAATGAAGGAAGAAGCATTAGATAAAAGTTATGCTTATGCAGAACATATTGAAAAGGTAGTATCACCTATAGGAATAGAGCAAACTGAAAAATTGCAAGAGAAAATAAAAGAATTACTTGAGCAATATCCATTAGTAGATTCTATAGGAATAGTTAATGATAAATTAGGATATGTTGCAAATACTAATAAGGGATTAGTGGGACAATCGTTTAATAATGAATATACTAAAGATTTAGTTTCAAATAATAAAGCATTAAGTTTTTCATTAGAAGAAAACTCAGAAGCCAATTACTATTCGGCAGTTCCTCTATACAAAACAGGTTCTTCAACAAGTTTTGCAGGGGCAACGGATGCAGTATCATCAGCTACAACTTCACAAGAAAGTGGGACTGATGGAGTAGCAGCAGCAAGTGCAAAGGTTAATATATCTGGATTAGTTATTGTGAAGATGGATAATGAAGCAATGCTTCAAGGGCTAAAAGAAAAGATAGTTGATATATCAATAATATCGATTATAGTATTTTTAGTATCTATAGGTATAGCTGTAATCATATCTTTAAGTATAACAAAACCTTTAGTAAAGATACGAGATTACTTAAAGGAAATGGCATTAGGAGATTTAACCCAAGAAATAAATATAAGGTCAAAAGATGAGCTTAAAGATTTAAGTTTAAACATAAGTAGTACAAATGGAAGTTTGAGAAAAATGATTTCTGATATAAAGGTGGTTTCTAAGGACATAGAGGAATATTCAAAAGAACTTAAATTATCTTCAGAAGGGGTAGCTAGTGCTAGTGAAGAAATAAGCAGTACAATGAATAGCGTAGCTGATAGTACTTCAGTACAAAATGATAATCTATCTGAAGCCATGAATAAGCTTAAAGAATTAGCTTATTCATTAGAGGAAATTAGTTTGGAAATTAATACAATGGAGAAAGAAAGCACATCAATTAGGTCTATGGCTGATGATGGAACAGAAAAAATTAATTATGTAGTAAAAAGCATGGAGGATATGCGAGAATCTTTTGAAGAAATGTCAAGTGGAATAAAGGTTCTAGATGATAACATAATTGAAATTAATTCAATAAGTGAAACTATAAATAATGTTGCAAAGCAAACCAACTTACTTTCTTTAAATGCAGCAATTGAAGCATCAAGAGCAAATGAAGCCGGAAATGGTTTTGCAGTTGTTGCAAACGAAGTTAAAAAATTAGCAGAGCAAACATTAGAATCTTCAGAAATTATAGCAAAACTTATAAAAAATATATCAAATAATTCGAAAATGGTATCAGATACAGCTATGAAATCTATAGATAAATTTGAAGAACAGTCAGAAATAGTATCTAATACAATTGTTGCATTTGATACTATCGTTAATCAAATAAATGTAGTAATTCCTAAAATAAATAATGTATCAGCGATAATAAAAAATACTAATACAATAAAAGATAAAGTGATGAATAATGTTCAAAATATAAGTTCAGAATCAGAAGAACTATCAGCTTCTGTAGAAGAGGTCACTCAATCAGTAGAAGAACAGTCAGCTACAATTGTAGACTTATCAGGACTATCTGATAGGCTTCATGAAACAGCTAGAGATATGATTGAGGCAGTAAAACATTTTAAAATTTAATAATAAAGATAAGGTTGTTTTCAATTGATGGAAATAACCTTATTTTTATTTAAATTCAGTTTAAAAAAGTTGTGTAGAATTATAATAAATAAAGAGAGGTGAAATCAATATGAGCAAAATACTTATAGTTGATGATGATCCATATATTAGAGAGTTAGTAAAGGTACTTTTGAAAAATGAGGGATTTGATATACTAGAGGCTTCTGATGGAATAGAGGCGCTTATAGAAATTCAAAAAGAAAAGGTTAATATTGCAGTTATTGATATAATGATGCCTAATATGGATGGTTGGGATTTATGTAAGGAAATTAGAAAATACTATGATATCCCGATACTTATGCTTACAGCGAAAGGTGATATAACACAGAAAGTAAAGGGCTTTGAGTTAGGAACTGATGACTATATGGTTAAACCTTTTGAACCATTAGAATTAGTAGCTAGAGTAAAAGCTTTGCTTAAAAGATATCTTATAACTGCTTCTGAAATAATAGAGGTTGGAGAGTTATCAATTAATCACAAAACTTATGAGGTAACAGATAGAGGTGAAAATTTAAACTTACCTTTAAAAGAATTTGAACTTTTGTTTAAGCTTGGCAGTTATCCAGGAAGAACCTTTTCAAGGGATGAATTAATTGAAGATATATGGGGTTATGATTTTGAAGGAAATGAAAGAACTCTAGATGTTCATGTTAATAGGCTTAGAGAAAGATTTCCAGAAAACGAATATTCCTTTAAGATAAAGACAATTAGAGGCCTTGGATATAGGATAGAGGTGAAATTATGAGATTTAGAAAAGGTAAAATTCATAATATTTTTGGAGTTCTCTTAGGATTAATTGTATTAAGTGCATTTATTATTTTAGCTTTCTTTATCACTAGTTTTATTTATAAGACTATAGGGAAAACGCCTAATATACTGATTACTCAGATGATAAATTCCCTTTTAGGAATATTTTTTCTAGTTACAACAATATTTTCAACAATTAATTTTGGCAGCAAAAACTATAGGGAGTATCAAATCAACATGTTTAAATCTATAGTAGAAGCAATGGAAAAAATGTCAAAAGGAGATTTTAATGTAAAGCTAGAGTATGATCATAATAAAATTAAACCATTTGTGGCGTTAGTAAAAGGGGTTAATAGCATGGCTTTAGAGCTAAGTACAATGGAAAAAATGAGGCAAGAATTTGTTTCTAATGTTTCCCATGAGATTCAATCGCCTCTAACTTCCATAAAAGGATTTGCTCAAGTATTAAGAAATAATAATTTGAGTGAAAACGAGAGGGTTCATTACTTAAATATTATTGAAACTGAAAGTACTAGATTATCCAAACTAGGGGATAATTTGCTTAAACTAGCGACTTTAGATTCAGATCAAGTTGAGCTTCAACTTAAAAGCTATAGATTAGATAAGCAGATAAGGAGCACTATATTATCTCTTGAGCCTCATTGGGAAAGAAAAAATATTAAATTTGAAATATTTATGGATGAAGTAGAGATAATAGGAGATGAAGGAATGCTTAATCAAGTGTGGACTAATTTAATTCATAATAGTATAAAGTTCACAGAAGAAAATGGACAAATAAAGATATATTTAAGCCAAGTTCAAGATAAAGTTGAGTTTAAGATAATAGATACTGGAATAGGTATTGATGAAGAAGAACAACTGCATATTTTTGAACGTTTTTATAAAGCTGACAAAGCTAGAGCTAGATCAATTGGGGGCAATGGATTAGGTCTTTCAATAGTAAAAAGAATTATTGAAGTTCACAAAGGTTCAATAGAGGTTCAAAGTGAATTAGGTAAAGGAAGTACATTTACTATTTATTTATCTAGTAAGTTTATTAAGTAGTTTAAATTCAGTTTATAAATATGATATATACTGTTGACCTTGACCTTAGGTTATGAATTATTATAGTAAATATCAATTGTTATTGTAGCAATAAACAATTAGTAAGAATATAATTTTAGGGTGAAAATTAATTAGGTAGCTAACTAAAATTTTTGTGAACAAAACGATGTGAAAATATTTACATTAGTTAATTTAAACACAACAAACTATAAATAATATATAGATAAAGCAAGTAAATATCCTATTTGTATAATCTGAAATGATATTAATGTTTTATTAATAAATTGGAATTATAAAGATATTGACTAAAAATATTTATGGTGGTAATATAATAAATAGTTTAGTTGCCTAACTAATTGGAGGTGAGAGAAATAGAACAGAATTATGGAGAATCATTATATGGAATTTTTCATCAAGTTATAAAACTCAACTTTCATAGAGCCCATCAATTGTTGGAAAAGATAGGTCTTCATCCTGGTCAAGCTCATTTGTTAGGGGTAATAGGGCATGAAGAAGGAATTAGTCAAAATCAACTTGCAAAAGTTCTTAATATAAAACCTGCTACAGTTACAGGGATGATAAAGAAATTAGAAAAGGCAGGATTTATTAAAAGAAAAGTTGATGAAGCAGATCAAAGAGTTATGAGAGTTTACACAACAGAAATTGGCAAGGAATTAAGCTTAGAGCTTAAAAGTTATTATAATGGAATCAAAAAGGAATGTTTTAAAAATTTTACTGAAGATGAGCTAGTAATTTTCAGAAGATTATTAATGCAGATGAAAAGTAATTTAGAAGAAATTACAAATAAAAATTTAGATAACTGCAATGATTAATGTAAGACTATGTGAATGGAGATGAAATGAATGATCAAATTATTTAGGTTTTTGAAAAAGTATTGGATTTCGGTCGTAGTTATATTAGTATTAATATATTTTCAAGTTATGGCAGAATTAAATTTACCTAACTTGATGTCGGATATAGTTGATACTGGAATAGTAAATAGTGATGTTGATTATATATTACAAACAGGTGGAAAGATGTTACTTGTAGCTTTAGGGGGAACTTTATGCTCAGTTGTAGCAGCATTATTTGCATCCAAAGTTGCTATGGCATTTTCAAGAGATGTTAGAAGAGAAGTATTTACTCATGTAGAAGGGTTTTCTCTTAATGAGTTTAACAAAATACCAACATCTTCGCTTATTACAAGAACAACAAATGATATAACACAAGTTCAAACAGTAATGGTAATGGGACTTAGAATATTAGTTATGGCACCTATAATGTTTGTTGGTGCGCTTATAATGGCTCTTTCTAAAGACACGTATCTAGCTAGAGTTATTGCAGCAGCTATTCCTTTAGTTTTAGGTATGATGATATTTGTAGCTGTAAAAGGAATGCCACTATTTAAAAGCATGCAAACAAAGGTTGATAAACTAAATCTAGTAGTTAGAGAAGGCTTAACAGGAATAAGGGTTATACGTGCTTTTAATAGAACTGATTTTGAAAAAGATAGATTTAAAGCAGCAAATAAAGATTTAACTGACACAGCTATTAAAGTTAATAAAATGTTAGCAACTTTAATGCCACTTATGATGTTTATATTCAACTTAATGACTATAGGTATCCTTTGGTTTGGAGCAAATCGTATAGATTTAGGAGAAATGGCAGTTGGTGATTTAATGGCATTTATTCAATATGCTATGCAAATAATGATGTCTGTTATTATGGTTGCTATGATGTTTATATTAATACCAAGAGCATCAGCATCAGCAGTAAGAATAAATGAAGTTTTAGATTTAAAACCAGAAATACTAGACCCTAAAAATCCTAATAATAAGAAAGTTGAACGTGGGCATGTAGAATTTAAAAATGTATATTTTAGATACCCAGGAGCAGAAGAACCTGTACTTAGCAACATTTCATTTGATGCAAGACCAGGTGAAACTACAGCTATAATTGGGAGTACTGGTTCAGGTAAATCAGCACTTATTAATTTAATACCACGTTTTTATGATGTGGAAAAAGGAAGTATATTAGTAGATGGTGTAGATATAAAAGATATGCTTCAAGAAGATTTAAGAAATAAAATTGGAATAGTTCCTCAAAAGGCAGTATTATTTTCAGGAAGTGTTTCAGATAATATAAGATATGGTAAAGAAGACGCTACAGATGAAGAAGTTAAACATGCAGCTGAGGTTGCTCAAGCATTGGATTTTGTAACTAATATGAAAGATGGATTTGACTCTTTTATTGCTCAAGGTGGTAATAACGTATCAGGTGGACAAAAACAACGTTTGGCTATAGCAAGAGCTTTAATTAAAAGACCTGAAATATATGTTTTTGATGATAGTTTCTCAGCATTAGATTTAAAGACAGATGCTAAGTTAAGAGCTGCTCTTAATAAAGAAACAGGAGACGCTACAGTAATAATAGTTGCACAAAGAGTAAGTACAGTAATGGATGCAGATAGAATAATAGTATTAGAACAAGGGGAGATTGCAGGAATGGGAACTCATAAAGAGCTTCTAAATAACTGTGAAATATATCGTGAGATTGTATCTTCACAACTTTCAGAGGAGGAGATATCATGAGTGAAATGAAAAACAATGCTCCAAAAAGAGGCGGACATATGGGTGGAGGTCCAATGGGCGGAGTAGTAATGTCTGGAGAAAAAGCAAAGGACTTTAAAGGAACTTTAAAGAGATTAATAGGATACCTAAGACCAAGAGCGGTTCATATAATATCAGTATTTTTAGTAGCAATATTAGCTACAATATTTTCTATAGTTAGTCCTAAGATAATGGGAAAGGCTACTACAAGATTATTTGAAGGTATAGTGGCAAAATATGAATATAGCGCAGTGAGTAAAGGGGTTACTGAAGCAGTAACTACTATGAAGGAGCAGATGGATGCTCAAAAGAAGCAAATTGAAGAGCAGATAAAAGCTAATCCTAAATTAGCTCCTCAAATACAAGCACAAGCAGCGGAACAAATGAAGAAGGCTTTAGAAGCTCAGCAAACTCCTGAAGCAAAAGAACAGTCAGAAAAAGTTCAAGAAATATTAGAAAAATATCTTTCAGATGAGGATATCTCAAAAGTTAATACAGCTATGCAATCTGGAGATGTAGATACAATAAAAGCTGTATTTGGAAGTTATAAACCAGAAATAGACTTTGAGTATGTTAGAAATATATTATTATTACTTATCCTCTTTTATGCTATAAGTTCAGTATTTACATTTATCCAAGGTTGGATAATGTCAGGAGTAGCTCAAAATACTGTTTATGATATGAGAAATGATTTAAATAATAAGTTAGAAAAATTACCTTTAAAATATTTTGATGCTAGAACAAAGGGAGACGTATTAAGCCGTTTTACAAATGACTTAGATACTGTAGCGGCAACACTTCAACAATCATTAACCCAACTTATAACATCTATAGTTACTATAGTAGGTATACTTGGTATGATGTTCTCAATAAGTTGGAAAATGACGCTTATAGCTATAGTTGTGCTTCCAGTGAGTATTTTTGTTATAAGACCTATATTAGGAAAATCTCAAAAATATTTTACAGCTCAACAAAAACATTTAGGTGAATTAAATGGTCATATAGAAGAAATGTATTCAGGACATAATATAGTTAAAGCATTCGGAAGAGAAAAAGCATCTCTAAAGAAGTTTAATGATGTAAATGAAGATCTATATAAATCAGGTTGGAAAGCTCAATTTATATCTGGATTAATAATGCCTTTGATGGGTTTTGTTAATAATATTGGTTACGTTGCAGTATCAGTAACAGGTGGATACTTAGCTACTAAAGGTTCAATAAGTGTAGGAGATATTCAAGCTTTCATACAATACATGAGACAGTTCTCTCAACCTATAAACCAAACTGCAAATATAGCTAATATAATTCAATCTACAGTTGCAGCAGCAGAACGTGTATTTGAAGTTTTAGATGAAGTTGAAGAAATTCCCGATTCAAAAGATGCAGTTGTTTTAGATAATGTAAAAGGTGAAGTTAAATTCGAAAATGTTGACTTTAGCTACAAAGAAGATTCTAAGCTTATAGAAAATATGAATATCGATGTTAAGAAAGGTCAAACCATAGCTATAGTAGGACCTACTGGAGCGGGGAAAACTACATTAGTAAATCTTCTTATGAGATTCTATGAAATAAATGGTGGTAAGATAACTGTTGATGGAGTAGACCTAAGAGATTTAAAACGTGAAAATTTAAGAAATATATTTGGTATGGTACTTCAAGATACTTGGTCCTTCCAAGGAACTATAAAAGAAAATATAGCTTATGGAAGAAAGGGTGCTACTGATGAAGACGTAATTGAGGCAGCTAAAGCAGCTCATGCAGATCACTTCATAAGAACTCTTACAGAGGGTTATGATACAGTATTAAATGAAGAAGCTTCAAATATATCTCAAGGACAAAAACAATTATTAACAATTGCTAGAGCAATATTGGCAGATCCATCAATATTAATACTTGATGAAGCAACAAGTAGTGTAGATACAAGAACAGAAGTGTATATACAAAAAGCTATGAATAAGCTTATGGAAGGAAGAACAAGCTTCGTAATAGCTCATAGATTATCTACAATTAAGGATGCAGATTTGATACTTGTTATGAATCAAGGAACTGTTATAGAACAAGGAAATCATAAACAATTATTAGAACAAAATGGTTTCTATGCAGATCTTTATAACAGCCAATTTAAAGATGGTAATTTTGACGAAGAAGCAATGTAATATTTCATTTAAAAAGCTATTGGATAAGCCAATAGCTTTTTCTTTATGAATAAAAAATGTATAATAGATATAATACACTAAGTATGGAGGAATATTTATGTTAAGAACAATAGCTTGGTATACTCATTTCGCAGTAAGCTTGTTATTAAAAACCCCAGAGATGTTTAGGGTTAAAAAAATGATAAAGGATGGAAAAAATCCAGAAGCAATAGAGTATATTGAAAAAACTACTAGAAGATGGGCATTATCTCAAATGAAATTAAGTGGAGCAAGAGTAAAGATATATGGTGAAGAGAATATACCTAAAGATGTGCCTGTATTATTTATAGGTAATCATCAAAGTAACTTTGATATAGCATTATTTTTAAGTTATATAAAAAAGCCGAAAGGATACATAGCAAAGGCAGAAATGAAATCATGGCCACTTGTACACACTTGGATGGAATTTATAGATTGCGTATTTATGGATAGAAGTAATATAAGAAAATCAGCAGAAGCAATAGTTCAAGGGGTTAATATATTAAAATCAGGACACTCTTTAGTAATATTTCCAGAAGGAACTAGAAGTAAAGGGGATAAATTAGGAGACTTTAAAGCAGGAAGTTTTAAATTAGCTACTAAGGCAAAGGTTGCAATCGTGCCAGTTACAATAAGAGGTTCTTATAAATTAATGGAGCAGAACGGAAATAAAATTAAACCAGCTGATGTAGAGTTATATGTACATCCAATGATAGAGACAAAAGACTTGTCAAAGGAAGAATTAGATGGATTGCCTAAAAAGGTTAAAAATATAATAGAGAGTAAATTGCCAAATATAAGTTAAACACACTTAAATACAAAGACTATGTGGGTACTAATAAAACCTATGTAGTCTTTAAATTTATATAAAAATAAACTTGATTAATTTAAGTAATTAGATTAGTAAATAATTTTCACATGTTAAATGAAAAAGTATGTATTAATTAATTTGAGAAAATATTCTAAGATTAGATTATCAGGTGAGGGAGAAAGGAAGAGAATAATGAATCTAGTAACTATAGATAGTAAACTAATGATTCTTCTTATGAAATTGGAGGATAAAGAATATTTTAAGCTAGAAGAACTTGCCCAATATCTTGAAGTAAGCACAAGAACTATAAGAAATTATATAAAGCAATTAAATGAAATATTAGCAGAAGATATTGCTCAAGTTGAGAATAATAAGTATAGGGGGTATAGGTTATTAAAATATGATAAAGAGAAATTTGAGGAAATTAGAAAAAAGCATATAAACGATAAAATCAACTGTAAGTTCTTAATTACATCTACAGATAGAAGTTCATATATTATCAAAAAGTTTATAAGTGAGGAAAATACTTTTAAAACAGATGACTTAGCTGAAGAATTAAATGTGAGTAGAACTACGTTAATAAATGATTTGAAAAAAATAGCTCACATACTAACTAATTTTAATATACAAATAAAAGGTAAAACCAATGATGGAATTTCTCTTCAAGGGAATGAAATAAATAAGAGATTGTTTTTTATTTATTTCTTGTGTAAAGGTTTTGAAAAAGAATCTATGCATAGTAATAATTGGACTTTTATATCAGAAGATATTTATAAGGACTTAGAAAGTCAATTAATAGACCTATTCAAAAATAATAATTATAAAATCTCAGATGAGGTATTAAGAAATATACTAAGTTTTATAATGATTCTTTTAGTTAGAATTAAACAACAAAAATATATAAAGAAACTAGATGAAAAACATAAGGAATTAATATACACAGATGACTTTAAGCTAGCTCAAAAAATTGGAGATTTAATCTCTAAAAAGATGAGTATAGGCTTATCTGAAAATGAAGTCATATATCTAACACTACCACTAATGGGAAGGTATTCTCCAGTAAAAAATGCTGATTCTGAGATAAAAATAACACCAGCAATCAAGAGACTTGTAGGTGAAATAAGAGATGAAATATATAATCAAATGGGTTTAGATATAAGCGAAGATAAGGATATGTGTGAGAATCTAAAATACCATTTAAACTTTGCAATAAATAGAATTATTTTTAATTTACCAATTCATAATCCATTAATAGAAGATATAAAGAGATATTACCCATTCCCATATACTTTGGCTAAAGTAGCAGCAAAAATAATAGAAGGTTTTTATGGTGTTAAGGTAATAGAAGATGAAGTTGGATATATAGCTCTCCATTTTGGAAGCTATGTAGAAAGGAGAAATAACAAGTATTATTCAATTAAAAATATAGCCTTAATATGTGGCACCGGTATTGGTACTGCAAAATTATTGGATATTAAGTTAAGAAAATTACTAGGAGACAATAAGAAAATAGATACCTACTCTGATTTAGAAGTATCAGAAGAGCTTTTAAATAATTATGACATTATTTTTACCACTGTTGATATTCATTATGAACTAAAACCTATAGTTATAAAGCTAAATGCCATATTTAGTGATTCTCAGATAGTGAAAGAAATAGAGAGAAAATATAATTTGAAAAATAGTAATGCAAGCTATGAAGGTTACGACAAACCATTTATACATCTGAGTATACCACAGGAGCAGTTTTTTATAATTAATAGAAAAGATTATGTAGGTGCTATAGATTACATGGTTACTAATTTATCAGAAGTATTGACTTTAGATAAAGATTTTAAGAAGAGACTTATTGAAAGAGAGAATAAGTCACCAACAGCTTTTGATAACTACGTGGGATTACCTCATGCAGTAAACTACGGAAATGATAGGTTCAGCATTTCCATGGGAATATTAGAAGAACCCATAGTTTGGGGAAAAAATGAAGTAAGGTTGATAATAATGCTTATAGTTCCAGATGAAAACAACATAGATCCAGATATGGTCATAAGTGTATACGAAGAGATCTTAAAAATCTGCCAAAACAAAAAGTTTATAGAAGAACTCTGTAAAGTAAGAAGTTATAAGGAATTCTTAGATTTAAACAGAAAGGAGAAGTTTTAATGAATAATGTGGTTATGTTAATTTTTATAGGAATAATATGTTGGATACTAAATTTTGCTTTTGGGTTTATGCAAATTAAAAATTTTAATCAAAATTATATAGATATGAGAAGAAAAGGAAGGGTAGCTATAGGAAGAAAAAGAGGATATCTTCAAGCTGGAACCATAGTTCTTATTAATATAGATGAAGAAGATAGGATATTTGACTGCAAGATAATGCAAGGAATTTCTGTTCTAGCCAAAGTAAAAGGTTTTACTGGACTAGAAGGAAAGAAAATAGGAGATTTAGCAGAAGTAGATTTGAAGCAATACAAAAAATTAATAAGGGTAGCTATTTTAAATGCTATAGATAACTTTAATCAGTTTAAGAAAGGAGTGGAGGAAAAAGAAATTCAAACAGAAGTTAAAGAAGAAAACATAGAACTAATTGAAAAAACTATTTATCAAAAATTTTAGGGAGGTATTATAAATGCAAGCATTAGCACAATTTGCTGATAAGTTTATGGGATTATTTAGAGCGGGGGGAGAGACATTTGTAAGTTTTGTTACAGGTATAGTTCCAGTACTAGTATCTTTATTACTAATTATGAATGCTTTAATAAAATTAATAGGTACTGAAAGAATAGATAGGTTGGCTAGCAAATCATCTGCAAACCCAATAACAAGATATCTTATATTACCTGTACTTGGAACTTTTATTTTCGCAAATCCTATGACATTATCATTAGGAAAGTTTTTACCTGAAAAATATAAGCCAAGCTATTATGCAGCAGCATCTTTTTCTTGTCATTCAATGAATGGATTATTCCCACATATAAATCCAGGTGAATTATTCATTTTCTTAGGAATAGCAAATGGAATAACAACCTTAGGGTTATCCTCAACAGACTTGGCTGTTAGATACTTTTTGGTTGGAATGGTTACTAACTTCTTTAGAGGATGGGTTACAGACTTTACAACTAAGTTTGTTCAAAAGCAACAAGGAGTTCAGTTATCTGAAACAGTTGAACTAGCATAATAATTAATCGAAAGGGGAAAGAACAATGACTTATAACAAATTGAAAATAACAAAAGGCTCAGCTGGATGGGGCGGTCCTATATATGTTGAACCTAATGAGACAAGAAATAAGGTTGTATATATAACTGGGGGATCGAGACCAAAAGAAGCTGTTAAAATAGCAGAGTTGTCTGGCTGTGAATTGGTAGATGGATTTAAAACAGGAGTTAAGGATAAAGAAATTGCTTGTGTTGTAATAAATTGTGGAGGAACTTTAAGATGTGGCATATATCCACAAAAAAAGATTCCTACAGTAAACATTATGGCAACAGGTAAAAGTGGTCCTTTGGCAATGTTCATAAAAGAAGATATATATGTTTCTGACGTTAAGGAAAAAAATATAGAAGTATTATAAAGGGAGGCAAATAAAATGGGTTTTGATACTGACAAAAAGATAAGTGAACAGAGTGATGGACTTGTAGCTAAAATAGGAATAGGGATAGGAAAAATAACATCAATATTCTTTCAAGCTGGAAGAGATACAATAGATACAGTTATTCATACAATACTACCTTTCATGGCCTTTGTTGCTACATTGATAGGAATAATTAACGCATCTGGATTAGGAAATGCTTTTGCATCATTACTTACTCCATTAGCAGGAACTATTTGGGGATTAATAATATTATCACTTATATGCTCATTTCCGTTACTTTCTCCATTTTTAGGACCAGGAGCTGTTATAGCACAAATAATAGGAGTTTTAATCGGAGTTGAAATAGGTAAAGGGAATATACCACCTCATTTAGCACTGCCAGCGTTATTTGCAATAAATGCACAATGTGCAGCTGACTTTATACCAGTAGGTTTAGGCTTAGCAGAAGCAGAACCAGAGACAGTTCAAGTAGGTGTTCCTTCTGTGTTATACTCAAGATTTTTAACTGGTGCACCTACAGTTATAATAGCGTGGTTAGCAAGTTTTGGATTATATTCTGCATAAATTACAAAATCGAAAGGAATTAATATTATGGAGTTAGTATATAAAACAGTTATAACAAATATTGGAAAAAATGCTAAGGAATTTTTCTCTCATAATATGTTCATTACTTTTAAAGGAGATGCTCCAGAGGAGCTTATAGATTATTGTTTTATTCATGATGAAAATGTGCTATACACTGATATTCATGAAAAAGATATTTTAAAGATTGATGGAAAAGCTTTTAAGATAACTGCAGTAGGAGAGGCTGTTAATCCTAATTTAAAAGAGTTAGGGCATATTACTCTTAAATTCACTGGTGAAGATGAAGCAAATGTGGCAGGTACGTTGTTTATTGAAAGTAGTGATATTCCTTCTATAGAGATAGGATCAGTTATAGAAATAGTAAGAGCATAGTAAGGAGGGATTATAGATGGAAAATAAAAGAACATGGTTGGGTATTGAAAATAATGTAGTAATAGTGACTGGAGGAGCATCAGGCATAGGCAAACATATAGCTAAACAGCTTATAGATGAAGGAGCAAAAGTTGCTATAAGTGACTTAAGTGTAGAGACAGGAGAAGGTGAAGATGGGGTCTTTAATGTAAAGTGTGATATAACTAAAAAAGATAGTGTAGAGAAAATGGTTAAAACGATCCTTGATAAATACGGGAAAATAGATGCTCTCGTAAATAATGCAGGAGTTAATTTACCAAGACTATTGGTAGATTTGAAGGGGCAAAAACCAGAGTACGAATTAAATGAAAAAGACTTTGATTTTATGGTTGCAGTTAATCAAAAAGGATTGTTTTTCTGTACCCAAGCTGTTGTAAAACAAATGCTTAAACAGAATAAAGGATCAATAATAAATATAACATCAGAAGCTGGTATGGAAGGATCAGCAGGGCAAAGTTGTTATTCAGCTACAAAGGGCGCTGTAAATGGATTTACTAGGTCATGGGCAAAAGAGCTTGGAGCATATAACATTAGAGTAGTTGGTGTTGCACCGGGAATTAATGAGCCTACAGGGCTTACTTCACCAGCATATAATGAGGCCTTAGCTTATACAAGAGGAGTAAAACCAGATCAGTTAAATACTGACTACAGTAAAGTGATTCCACTAGGAAGAGCGGGAAAGTTAGATGATATAGGTAATTTAGTTACTTATCTAATATCAGATAGAGCTGATTATATCACAGGTACAACTGTAAATATATCAGGTGGAAAATCAAGAGGATAATTTTAAATGATTAATTATTGAATCATTTAAAAGGGAAAAGAAAATGTTCAAGTTTAAACTTTATATAAATAACCTTCGGCAAAAGGTTAAAAAGAAACGGAAAATTTCTTAAACAATACAAATGAATTAAAACAAATCTTTCCCCAATTAGATTATAGCATAAAATTAAGCGAGCAGATTACTGCTCGCTTATCTTTATATTATTTTTTCCACTCTAAGTATTCATCGTAAGACATTTGCTTATCTATGATAGTTCCTTCAGGAGTTACTTCAATGATTCTGTTTGCTATAGTTTCTATAAATTGATGGTCATGAGATGTGAATAATAAATTACTCTTATAGTCTCTTAAACCATTATTTACAGCAGTTATAGATTCAAGATCCAAGTGGTTTGTAGGTTGGTCTAAAATAAGTACATTAGCACTTGATAGCATCATTTTAGATAACATACATCTAACCTTTTCTCCTCCAGATAAAACTTTAGCTTCTTTAAGAGCTTCGTCTCCAGAGAATAACATTCTTCCTAAAAATCCTCTTAAATAACTTTCAGATTTTTCATCAGAATATTGTCTTAACCAATCAACTAAGTTTAGATTTACATCATTAAAGAACTGAGAGTTGTCTTTAGGGAAATATGCTTTTGTTATAGTTACTCCCCATTTGAAATCTCCAGCATCTGCTTCTAATTCATCCATAAGGATTTTAAATAAGGTTGTTATACCTATTTCATCACCTACGAAAGCTATTTTATCTCCTTTGTTTACAAAGAAGTTTACATTATCTAATACTTTAACTCCATCTATAGATTTAGTTAGTCCTTCAATTCTAAGAATATCATTACCAACTTCTCTTTCAGGTTTAAAACCAACGAAAGGATATCTTCTGCTAGATGGTTGAATGTCATCTAAAGTTATTTTATCAAGAAGTTTCTTACGAGAAGTAGCTTGTTTAGATTTAGAAGCATTGGCACTAAATCTAGCTATAAATTCTTGTAACTCTTTTATTTTTTCTTCCTTCTTCTTGTTTTGATCCTTAGACATTTGTAATGCAAGTTGGCTTGATTCATACCAGAAATCATAGTTACCTACATATAATTTAATCTTACCAAAGTCAACGTCAGCCATGTGAGTACATACTTTGTTTAAGAAATGTCTATCATGGGATACAACTATAACTGTTCCTTCAAAGTTTATTAGGAACTCTTCTAACCAGTTAATTGATTTAATATCTAAATGGTTAGTAGGCTCATCTAGGATAAGTATACCTGGGTTTCCGAATAAAGCTTGAGCTAGTAAAACCTTAATCTTATCTCCACCAGTAAGTTCTGAAACTTTCTTATCGTGAAGATCTGTAGTAATTCCTAAACCTTGTAATAAAGATGAAGCATCAGATTCTGCTTCCCAACCATTTAGGTCAGCAAATTCACCTTCAAGTTCAGAGGCTTTTATACCATCTTCGTCTGAAAAATCTGGTTTTGCATAAAGCTCATCCTTTTCTCTCATTATTTCATAAAGTCTTTCATTTCCTCTTATAACAGTTTCAAGAACAGGGTATTCATCATATTCATAATGGTCCTGTTTTAAAACGGACATTCTAATATCCTTTGGAATAGATACATCTCCTGTATTAGGTTGAACATCACCAGATAAAACCTTTAAAAAGGTACTTTTACCTGCTCCATTAGCACCTATAACTCCATAACAGTTTCCAGGAGTAAATTTGATATTTACATCTTCAAATAGTTTTTTGTCGCCATATCTTAAGCTTACATTAGTTACTGTAATCAATACTTCTCATTCCTTTTCATTTATATTTACGCTATCCGCAATAGTATAACATAATAATTGAAAATTTTCATCAAATAATTAATGGTAGAATTAAATTTCATCATATGAAAACTACTTGGTATTTTTAAAGAGCTATGTGATAATAAAACTAGTTTCTATAGTATATGGGGAGGTAATTTATGTATAAATTAATAGCAATGGATATGGATGGAACTCTTCTAAGAGATGATAAAAGCATATCTGAAAGAACAAAAAATGCAATAAAAAAAGCCAAGGAAAAAGGTGTAAAAGTCGTATTAGCTTCAGGTAGATCTATAGATGGAATATATGGATACCTTAAGGATTTAGATTTAATATCTGATGGAGATTATGTATTAAGTTATAACGGAGCATTAATTCAAAATACTGAGACAAAAGAAATAATAAACTTTAAAGCTCTATCTGGAAAAGATGGAAAGATACTTCGTAAGGTTAGTAAAGATGTGGGAGTTAACATATTAGGAATATCATTGAAAAATGGTTTATTTACTCCTAAAAATACAAGATATACTCAGCAAGTAGCTGATAGAAATTGCCTAAAGCTAACAGTAAAAGAGTTAGATGAAGTGGACGAGGATGATGAAATAGGAAAGTTTATGATGATTGATGAGCCAGAAGTTTTAAACAAGGCTATAGAGTTGCTTCCTAAAGAGTTATATGAAGAGTATAGTATACTTAGAAGTAATGTTGCCTTTTTAGAATTTGTGCACAAAGATTGTAATAAAGGTGCTGGAGTAAAAGCTTTAGCAGATTATCTAGGAATAGATAAAAGCGAGGTTATCTGTGTTGGAGATGAAGGTAATGATAAACATATGATTGAGTTTGCTGGATTAGGGGTAGCTATGGGGAATGCAACAGAAGAGATTAAATCTATAGCTCAGTATGTTACATTATCTAATGAAGAAGATGGAGTAGCACAATTAATAGAAAAGTTTATATTAGAAGATTAATATTTTTAGGATTGGAGCAATAATTGTTCCAATCCTATTTTTATGTTAAAAAATGTTAATTAATAACCTATGTGAAAAATAGAGTATTAGAACCTATAAGTATAAGTTTGGATTAAAATTTCAAGTTATATTATGAAAGACTAAATAATCTGAAACTTTAAACCTAAAGCGGATGAAAATGTTGTCATGAACTAAAAGATTTATTAGAATGAGGTGAATGAAGTGAATAAATGTAGATTTGAAGGGAAATGGAGGGAGTAATTAATGACTGAATTAGAAATGGTAGTAATGAATCTAATAATAAATGCTGGAGATGCAAAAGCTAGCGCATATGAAGCACTTGAAAAAGTAAATGAAGGTAAATACGAAGAAGCAAATGAACTAATGGAAAAAGCAGATGAGGCTCTAGAGGTTGCACACAATGCTCAGACAAACTTACTACAAAAAGAAGCTGCTGGAGAGAAAACAGAGATAGGGGTGTTATTTGTACATGCTCAGGATCATTTAATGACTGCTATAAGCGAAAAAAATCTTATTGGGCAGATCATTGAATTGAGAAAGCTTGTTAATACATTAGTTAAAAACTAATTTTTATTAGTTTATATATAAATATTTATCTAAAATAAGTTTTGGAAGGTGAGGTGATAGATATGATTAAAATAACATTATTTTGTGCTGCAGGAATGTCAACAAGCGTTTTAGTTGCAAAAATGCAAGAAGCAGCAAAAGTAAAAGGTATCGAAGCAAGGATAGAAGCATTTCCAGAATCAACTATGTCTAAGAAATTAGAAGAAGGTATAGATGTGGCTTTGTTAGGTCCACAGGTTAGATATAAATTATCAGCAGCTAAAAAACTTTGCTCAACAAAAGGAGTTCCAATTGATGTGATTAATTCTGTTGATTATGGAATGATGAAAGGGGACAAGGTTTTAGATTTTGCATTAAAAATGTTAGAAAAATAAAAAAATAGCAATTATAGAAACTTAACTATTAAAAAAATTATTTACTCAAGGAGGATTTAAAAATGGACAAATCTTCAAATTTCTCAGAAAAAATAATAGAAGGTGTAATGAAATTTGTTAGTTTAAAAGGTGTAGTGGCAGTAAAAGAGGGTATAATGTATACGTTGCCTCTTACATTGATAGGGTCAGTTTTCTTACTGCTTGCTCAACTTCCTATACCAGCATTCAATAATTGGATGGTAGATCAATTCGGAAAAAATTGGACTGCTCCATTATTACAAGCATATAATTCAAGCTTTAATATTTTAGCAGTGTTTGCTGTATTTGGTATAGCATATATATATGTTAAAAATGAAGATTATGAACCAGTAGCAGCAGGAATAATAGCAGAAGTTGTATTTTTCTTAACTTTAGATCAATTTTCAAGTGTAACAGATCCTACTACTAAGGCTGTAACAACAGTTACAGGGGTTATACCTAGAACTTGGCTAGGTGGTAAGGGTATGGTAGCAGCTATCATAATTGGTTTAATTGTAGGTTGGGTATATACTTGGTTTTTAAGAAAGAAGATAACAATAAAACTACCAGATGGTGTTCCAGCAGGTGTTTCAAACCAATTTGCA
Source organism: Clostridium sp. UBA1652 (assembly GCF_002320975.1). NCBI lineage: Bacteria > Bacillati > Bacillota > Clostridia > Eubacteriales > Clostridiaceae > Clostridium > Clostridium sp. UBA1652. The sequence goes on along the minus strand of NZ_DCLI01000092.1, from coordinate 208,750 downwards.
GCTTTAATACCAGGATTAGTTATCATTGTTGGAGCAACAGTAGTTTATCAAGTTTTTAAAGTTGCTTTAAATACTACTTTAATTGAATGGATATATAAAGTTCTTCAAACTCCACTTCAAGGTTTCTCGGATTCGTTTGTAGGAGCGATTGTATTAGGATTCCTTGTACCATTTTTCTGGTGGTTTGGAGTGCATGGATCACAAATAGTTGGAAGTGTATTTACAGCATTGACAACTGCTAATATGGCAACCAACCAATCAATAATAGAAGCAGGAAAAGAATTAACAATAGCAAATGGAGCAACAGTAGTTACTGAACAATTTAGATCTTTATTCCTACAACTTGGTGGTTCAGGATTAACTTTAGGATTAGTATTTGCAATGCTAATTGCAGGAAAATCAGCACAATCAAAATCATTAGGTAAAATAGCTTTAGTTCCAGGACTATTTAACATTAATGAACCCGCTATATTTGGTTTCCCAATAGTAATGAATCCATTAATGTTTGTACCTTTTGTTGCTGCACCAACAGTAACAGCTATTATTTGTTATTTAGCTATAAAGACAGGTATGATACCACCATTTTCAGGGGTAACAGTTCCTTGGACAACTCCGCCTATAATATCAGGCTTACTAGTTTTAGGTTGGAGAGGTGCACTGATGCAAACTATTATTATGGTAATTTCAACAGCTATATATTTCCCGTTTTTTAAGAAGCAAGATGCTATAAATGTTAAACAGGAACAAGATGCAGAAACGGCAGTTTCTGATTCTGTAGAAATGTAAAAATTATATATCTATTTTAATGGCAAGCTTAATTAGCTTGTCATTTTCATAAATAAGAAGGAGGAATAACAATGGGAAAGAATAAAATTAAAATAGTTACAATAGGTGGAGGATCAAGTTATACCCCAGAATTAATTGAAGGATATATTAAAAGAAAAGATGAGCTTCCTATAGGAGAAATTTGGCTTGTTGATATTGAAGAGGGAAAAGAAAAGCTAGAAATAGTAGGAGCAATGGCTCAAAGAATGGTTAAAGCAGCAGGTCTTGATTGGAAGGTTTATTTAACATTAGATAGAAGAGAAGCCTTAAAAGATGCGGATTTTGTATCAACGCAATTCCGTGTGGGACTTTTAGATGCAAGGATAAAAGATGAAAGAATTCCTTTAAGCCATGGGATAATAGGACAAGAAACCAATGGAGCTGGTGGGATGTTCAAAGCTTTCAGAACTGTTCCTGTGATTCTTGATATAGTGGAAGACATGAAAGAATTATGTCCCAATGCTTGGCTTATAAACTTTACAAATCCATCAGGAATGATTACAGAAGCAGTTATTAGATATGGTAATTGGGACAAAGTTGTAGGTTTATGTAATGTTCCTATATCAGCTAGAAAGCTTGCTTCAAATGCTTTAGAAAAGAAAGAAGAAGATTTATACTTTAAATTTGCTGGATTAAACCATTTCCACTGGCATAGAGTTTGGGATAGAAAAGGTAATGAACTAACAGCTGAAGCTATTGAAGGTTTATATGGAACAGAAAAAGACTTCATGCAAATGTATAAACCAGAACATGCTAAAGAGCAAGAAAAATTAGGGGTTGCTAATATTAAAAATATATCTTTTATGTCTCAACAAATAAGAGACCTTGGAATATTACCATGTTCATATCACCGTTATTATTATATAACTGATGATATGTTAAAAGAAGAATTAGAGGACTTTAAGGATAACGGTACAAGAGCTGAGGTTGTTAAGCGTACTGAAGAAGAATTATTTGAACTTTATAAAGATCCAAAGCTTGACTATAAACCAGAACAACTTATGAAACGTGGAGGAGCATATTATAGTGATGCTGCTTGCGAAGTAATCAACTCTATTTATAATGATAAAAGAACAGATATGGTTGTTAGTACAAAAAATAATGGAGCTATAAAAGATTTGCCAGATGATTGTGTAGTTGAAGTATCTTCTATAATCACAGCAGCAGGTCCTCAACCAATAGCATGGGGAGATTTTAAACCAGCGGCATCAGGAATGCTTCAAATAATGAAGGCAATGGAACTTACAACTATTGAGGCAGCTGTAACAGGAAATTATGGAACAGCACTTCATGCTTTCACAATCAATCCATTAGTTCCAAGTGGAAAAATAGCTAGAGAATTATTAAATGAAATGTTATTAGCACATAAAAAACACCTACCACAATTTTCTGAATCTATAAAGGCAATTGAAAAAGGAGAATAACAATATGTTAAAGGCCACAGAATTTTCTGTGGTTTTTATTTTTAGAAATACTTGACAATTTATTCACGACTACTGTACTATTTAATTAATACAGTAGGCGTGGAGGTGAAAGAAATAGATTTTGAATTTAATAATAGAGAACCAATATACCTTCAAATAGTTAATTATATAAAAAAGAAGATAATCTCAGAGGAACTAGAGATGGGAGAAAAACTAGAATCTGTAAGAGAGCTAGCCAGTAGATTAAAGGTTAATCCTAATACTATACAAAGGGTGTATGGGGAGCTTGAACTAGAAAGACTTATATATACTCAAAGAGGGCTAGGTAAGTATGTAACTGAAGATAGAGCGATAATAGATAAATTAAAGAAAGAGAACGCAAAAGAACTTCTAGAATCCTTTATAACAAATATGAAGGAACTTGGCTTAAACAAAGAAGAAGTAGTGAATCTAATTAATGAGAAGTTTTAGGGGGAGAATTTATGAGTAATATTTTAGAGATAATGGGATTATCAAAGGCATATGGTCAGAAGCTAATACTTAAAGATATTAACTTATCTTTAGAAAAAGGGAAAGTATTAGGGTTATTAGGACCCAATGGATGTGGGAAAACAACTTTACTTAATCTTATAGAAAGTTTTCTAAAACCAACCCAAGGAAAAATATTAATTGATGAAATAGAAGCTGGTGTAGATACAAAAAACTTAGTTGCAATGCTTCAAGATAAAAATATATTTAGTAGATGGATGAGGGTAAAAGACGGAGTTGAGTTTTATAAGGATTTTTTTGAGGATTTTGATGAAATAAAAGCTAAAAACCTACTAAAAACTCTAGGAATTGAAGAGAAGGATAAAATTAATAACTTATCTAAAGGAACTTATGAGAAGTTTGCGCTTGCACTTACCTTAAGTAGAAAAGCAAAACTATTTATATTAGATGAACCTTTATCAGGGGTAGATCCTTTAGCTAGAGAAGAAATACTTGATATTATTATAGATAATTTAGATGGTGAAGTTTCTATGATAATAACTACCCACCAAATATATGAACTTGAGAGAATACTAGATGAGGTAGCCTTTTTAAAAGATGGCAACATATTTTTAAAAGAGGAAGTTGAAACCTTAAGAGCTAAAAATAGAGCTTCACTAGATGATATATATAAAGGGATTTATAAGGGGGAAAAGGTATGTTAAATCTATTGAAACATAATTTTAAAGAGGTTAGATGGTTTTATTTTTGGGAGATAGTTATAGTAACATTAATGGTTTCATTTATGATATGGAATAATAAAAGTACTATAAATGAAAATGGAGTGAGCTATACAATTGGTATGGGTGTGAACGAGTACAGAAATATGCTAGTGTTATTTTCAACCTACATTATGATTATTCATTTAGGGTTTAATATAGTAATTACCAATATTCAATTATCTGATAGAAAAAGCAAACTGTTATTTTTAACCGATATTTCAGGTAAGAAGTTCATTTTATCTAAAATAATTGAGTTTGGTATAGTTCAATTACTAACTAGCATACTAGGATTAATAATTTCTTTAAGATTAATTGTAATATCAAATGAGTTATGGAGGGTTTTATCTGAAGTTTTAAATTATATAAGCCTATTTGATTATAGTCTTATAATATATATAGTTTTACTAATCTCTATCATATTAATAAGAACTAAGCTAAATGGCGTCCTGAGTTCATCTTTACTGGGAATTGGAATAACTATACTAGTAATGTATGTACTTTTTAAGTTTAATTTTCATATACTACAGGATTTGAATTTGGGAACTATTTCAATTAAGATGGAGAAGTTTGTATATAGCGTAGGAAAAATGCTTAATATGGGTCAAAGTATTTTGGGTTGGAGAATAAGAATAAACGTATTCTCAGCTCTAGCTAAATTAGGAATATTAGCAGGTACTTTTATTTTAGCTTCAAAAGCAATAGATAAAAAACTTGATGTGGTTTAGGAGAAGAAAACTATTAAATGCAGGACAATCGGTATTTGGATTGGAAATACATATAAATATATTTTCAATAATAGTCAAATTAGGATTGTTATTAGCAGCCTTTTTTTATGTAGCTAAGATAATTGATAAAAAATTAGATATAGCATAGAATATGTGAGTCATGGCGTTTTGCTATGGCTTTCTTTTTATACATGAGAATAGAGTATGCTTTAGAAGTATAAGAGCTTATTATATGGGTTTAAATAATAGTCCATCATATATTTAATATTAATCCATTTTCATAAAAGAAACTCTATTGATATAATTTAAGAAACTAATTGAAAATAATTATCGATATCTAATTGTATCATTAATGGAGGAGAAAATGAAGAGAATAGCTATATATGGTAAAGGTGGAATAGGAAAATCCACTACTGTATCTAATATATCTGCTGCTTTGGCGGCTATGGGTTATAGGGTTATGCAGATAGGGTGTGATCCTAAGGCGGATTCTACAAGAAATTTAACTAATGGGGAGTCTATTCCTACAGTTTTAGAGACTTTAAGAACATTAGGAAATAAACCCTTAACTTTGGAAGATTTAGTTTTTGAAAGTAGTTCGGGGGTTTTATGTGTTGAAGCAGGTGGTCCAACTCCTGGTATAGGTTGCGCTGGAAGAGGTATAATAACTGCCTTTGAAAAACTTAAGGAATTAAAAGCTTACGAAACTTATAATCCCGATGTTGTAATATATGATGTTTTAGGTGATGTTGTGTGTGGCGGTTTTGCAATGCCAATAAGAGGTGGATATGCTGATGAAGTTTGCATAGTTACATCTGGAGAGATGATGTCCTTATATGCAGCAACAAACATATCACATGCAGTAAAAAACTTTGGAAAGATAGGATATGCAAAGCTTAAAGGGCTAATTTTTAATGCTAAGAATTTTGAAGGTGAAAAAGAGTTAGTTGAGAAGGCAGCAGAAGAAATCGGTGCGGATGTTTTGTTTCATGTAGAGAGAAATGGAGCAGTGCAAAAAGCAGAGGGAATGGGAATGACTGTTGTACAAGCTTTTCCTGATAGTGATATGGCAAATGCTTATAAAAAACTTGCAGGGTTGTTAATAAGTTAAGATTGAGGTGAAATATGATTACAGAGGATTATTTAAGTCGATTAAATAGACTTTCATATATAGATAGTGATAAAGCAATAAAGTCAGGGACAACTGCAATTTATCCAGGAACACGTTGTCCTATAGCTCCAGTTACCAGTATTGTTAATGAAATTGAGGATGCATATATGCTTGTAGTAGGTACTGCAGAATGTACTTATTATAATAAAAATATATCAATACAGGAAGAAAAAACATTAAGACAAAATAAGGTATGGTCTTATTCTATGAATTCAAATGAAGTAGTTTTTGGCTGTAGAGATGGTGTTTATGAAGCATTAAAGACAATTAAGGAATCAGTAGAGTCAAAAGTGATTTTTTTAGTTTCTGCCTGTGTTCCTGAGATGATAGGAGAAGACTTTGAAAGCATTGTAGATGAAGCTGCTTTAGAGCTCGATTTAAAAGTTATATATATTAATGGAGCCCACTTTAAGTGCTATAGTGCTATGCCAGCTGAAAAAAATACTGTTTTAGCTTTATGTGACTTAATAGAAAAACAAGCTATAGAAGAGAAAAGCGTAAATATTATTGGGAGCAAGTATTCTTTAATAAAAAATAGTGAGATTATAAAGCTTTTAGAAAGCAAGGAAATAAATATTAATAGTTGTATCCCATTTGATTTATCATTAGATAAACTAAAAACTGCATCTAAGGTTAAGCTTAATATTGTCACTGATTTAACTTACCTACCTATAGCCAAAAGGATGCAGGAGGATTATGGGATACAATATATAATATTCAATTATAGCTTAGAGTTTGAATGTATAAAGAAAGCTTATTTAGAGATAGGTGAAGCTCTAGATATAGATATAGCTAAAGAGGTTCAAGGGTTATATGAAGAAGCTGCTAAAACATATGTACATGATTTTAGAGGGAAAAGTTTTGGGACAGGATATTTAGGGATAGATAGTTTTGGGCTTAATCACCTTCTTACATCTTTAGGAATGAAGCTAGAATACATGGAGATAGAATACTATTTTGAAGAAAATGAGTCTTTAAAAAATAAAATATTAGAATCAGGCAACAACCCATTTGTAGGTAGAAGTTTTGATTATTTAACTTTAAAAAATATCCTAAAGGATAAAGAATTAGATTATTTCATTGGAGCAGTTTTAGATAATAAAAACGCAGGAAATACAAAAATCATAACGCCCTATATGGTGCTTGCAGGAAAATTAGGATTTGAGGCTCCATTGACTTTACTTAAGGCTATGAAGGAGGAGTTATAAATGGGATTATATAAATATTATTCTATACCTTCAGACAGAATGGGAGCATTATGGACATTGTTGTCTATAAGAGGTGCATGTATATTAGAACTTGGTACAGCAGGAACAACACGTTTTGCCTTAAACAATTTTCATAAAATGAAGGGAGTACAAAACGGTCAATTATACACCACTCACTTAGATGAAAATGATATTGCCATGGGCGATGTAAGCAGAATGGATAAGGCTATTGATGATATAGTAAATGAAGGTCTTGCAACGAATATATTCTTAATGTCTTCCACAGTATCTTCTGTAATAGGAATTGACTTAGAAGCTTATAGTTATATATACAGCGAGAAATACCCTCATATTAATTTTATTTATATTTCTAATGATGGATTTAAAGGTGATTGGACTTTGGGTGTAAAAAATGCACTTGAAATCTTAGTAGCTCACATACCTAAGGAGGTTAATAAAAGTGAAAACTTCACCTATAACATTATTGGAGCCTGTGCTGATGACTACAATTATGAAGTTGACTGCATGGAAGTAGATAGAATAATGAAAGATGGCTTTAATGGAGAAAATGTATGTACTCTTACTTCAAATACAAGCATAAAGGAAATAGAAAATATGGGAGCTGTCCATCTTAATATTGTAATGAGAAGTGAAGGTGAAGAAGCAGCAAAAGTATTGGAAAGAAATTTTGGCACTCCATATGTAATGGGTAGACCTTATGGACTTAAAGGAACTTTTGAGTGGATTAAAAAAATAGAAAAAGCAGCTAAGATTTCTATTAATAAAGAGTTTGTGGAAAATGAAGAGAAATTATTAAAAGAAAAAATAGATGAAGCTTCACTAGTTCTAAAAAATAAATCTATTTGTCTAAGTGGTCATTATGATGTTGTAAGAGGTATTAGAGATTTCCTGAGAGATGAAATAGGGATAAATATCAACAATATATGGTGCTCGTCACCTTCTTTATCTACAGAAGAGGTACCCTTTTATGAAGAAAGAATATGGGAAGAAATAATCCTTAAAGGGGATTATGATATCCTTATGGGGAATGGAGTAGTAATTAATATAGGTAAAGAAAACTGCAATAAACTTCAAATTGATTTGCCTAATTTGGTTTATTCAAGAGGTGAACAAGTTAACAATCCTTATGTGGGCTTTAAAGGTGCTTTGTGTATTTTAAATAAATTAATAAAATAATATTGTATTTTAGAATTAAAAACTATGGGATTTTCTCATAGTTTTTTGTTTTTTTATTATAATCTCATGTTTTTAGTCTTTTAAATCGATATATATATATATAAGAATATTTGTACACTTGTACAATTGTACAGGTGTACAGTTTTTTTCAAAAACAAATGTACAAATGTACAATTGTACAAAAAATTAATTTTACAATCGTAAGATTGTACAAGTGTACAGCTGTACATCTGTACAGAAGTTTTTAAAAGGGATTTTCTTCGGAGGTTTTTTATTTTAGGAATAAATAGGTTATAATGTAAGTATTGAATTTTTAATTTATGAGGTGGAGTATGAGTGTAGGCGAATTAATAGGGATTTTAATAGATAGGACTCCAACATATTCTATAAAAAAAGCAACTGTGGTTTATAATGAAGGATATATTGTGAATAGTGCTTTTGAAAGTATTGATGATGGTTATTTATTGCGTGGAGAGATATTATCACAGGATTTAATAAGCACATATAAAAGCTCCATTACATTAAATAGTGTAATATGGTCAGTTAGAGATACTAGTTGTACCTGTAAAGACTTTGAGAAAAATTCATCTAAAAAAAGTTATAGATGTAAGCACATAAATGCACTTCTTTTATCTGCTTTATTTGAGTGTGATGAAGAAGGTAATTTAGAAGATCCAGAGGAAAACTATGAAAGGTATCTAAAGGAAAAGTCCTCGACCCAAGAAGAATTTTTATTAGCTTTTTCAGAGGGGATAGGGCGGAATATTAAAGAAGTAGTTAATATAGTTCCAGAGTTTGATATTGATTCAGAGTACTTTACTATTTGCTTTAAGATTGGTAGAGAAAAATTATATGTATTAAAAGAAATTAGGGAGTTTTTTAATGTATTTGAGAATCAAGGAGAAATGAATTTTGGAAAAGAATTCACCTTTGATGGGAAAAAACATATTTTTAGTGAAGAGTATTTAAGGTTTTTAGAATTTTTAATAACAGAAGTTCGTAGTGAAACCTCATTAATGAGGGAACAAAGCTCTTTTAGAAATAGCATAATTAGAGGCAAACATATAATATTACCTATATCTAAACTCCATGAGGTGCTAGAAATATTAGAAGGCGTTAAGGTTTTTAGTAGAGTAAGTGATTATTATAAGTTGAGAAATATATTTTCTAAGGAAGTACCCTTGAAATTTTCTATTATAGAAAGTGATGAAAATTTAATAATAGAAGACAAGGCTTATCCTAAAGTGTTGGGTTCAAGTTTTCAGGTTATGGTTTATGAAGATGATTTTTATTTACCTCCTTATAAACAGAGAACTGATTACAAGTATTTAAGAAAAAAGATAGATAAATCTATAGAGATAGATAAAAAACATAAACTAAAGGTTTTAGAAAATATAGCACCATTTTTAACTAGGATTACTTCTAAGGTAGAGATTCAAGAAGACATTAGAAGAGACATAATAGAAGAAGATCTTAAGATAGATTTTTATTTGGATAGAGATAAGTATATAACTGTAGAGGTTTTATTTAGATATGGTGAATATATAATAAATCCAATAGACCCTAAGGAGTATAATAAATTTATAAAAAGAGATAGTTTAAAGGAAAAAGAGGTTCTTGAGGTTTTATCTAGCATGGACTTAAGAGCTAAAGATAGAAGTTTTTATTTACAAGGAGATGAAGAGAAGGAATTTAATTTCTTGAAGTTTGGAACCAATACATTATTAACTTATGGAGATGTTTATTATTCAGATAATATAAAAAACAAAGGAATAATAAAAGAGTTTAATATAAAGGCAGATATAAAAGAGAAAATAAATTATTTCGAGTTTAACTATTCTGTAGGAAATTTGTCTCGTAAGGAAATAAAAAGAATACTTGATGCCATAAGAAAAGGTAAAAAGTTTTATAAAATGGCTAAGGGAGAGTTTATTGATTTAGAGAACCAGGAATTAAATAAACTTTTAAGACTGTTAGATGGAATAGGAATGGGCGGGGGTATTGATGAATTAATAGAAATACCTAAAAATAAAGCCTTAATAATAGATGCCTTAGTTAAAGATAATAGGGTTGAATTTATAGAAGGTTTAAATTTCATAGAAGATATGAAAGAGAAAATAACCTCCTTAAAGGATTATAAAGTTGAAATTCCAGAGGGGTTAAATGCCACCCTAAGAGAATATCAAAAAGTGGGTTATAGATGGATGAAGTCTTTAGAGTATTTGAGTTTTGGAGGAGTATTAGGAGATGAGATGGGATTAGGTAAAACCCTTCAAGCTATAACCTTTATTTTATCTAATAAAAATACTAAAACTCTAATAGTTGCACCAACCTCACTTATATATAACTGGAGAGATGAGTTTAATAAATTTGCTCCACAGTTAAAACTTGAGATATTAAGTGGTCTTCCTGAGGAGAGGGAGAGTAAGCTTAATAATATTGAGGATGTAGATGTTATAATAACCTCCTATGGAACCTTAAGAAGAGATATACAACTATATAAAGAAAAGAAGTTTAATTATTTCATTATAGATGAGGCTCAAAATATAAAAAACGCATCTTCATTAAGTGCTAAATGTGTAAAAGAGATAAAGGCCGACTTAAGATTTGCATTAACAGGAACACCTATGGAGAACTCTTTGGTGGAGTTATGGTCTATATTTGACTTTTTAATGCCTGGATATTTATATAGCGAGGAAAAATTTAAGGAGCTTTTTGATAAGGATGAGGAGAGTATTAAAAAGTTAAGCATGTATATAAAACCTTTCATATTAAGAAGAAAGAAAAAGGACGTTATATTAGAACTTCCAGATAAGATAGAAAAAAATATAATTGTTGATATGAAAGATGAACAAAAGAAAGTATATAAAGCTTATGTTGATGACATAAGAGAAAAGATGGAAGAGGAAATAGATAGATCAGGAATAAGTGTGAAGCTTTTATCTTATTTAACTAGGATAAGGCAGATTTCCTTAGATCCTTCATTAATAATGGCGGACTATGATGGAGGAAGTGGTAAACTTGAAGCACTTCTTGAGATAGTACAGCAAAGTATAGAGGAAGGTCATAAAATACTTGTATTTTCTCAATTCACTTCCATGCTTAAAATAATAAGCAAAGAACTAAAAGAGAATAAGATAAAACATTATTATTTAGATGGCGCTATGAAAGCTAAAGACAGAATAGATACTGTAAATAAGTTTAATGAAGATGACACACCAGTATTTCTTATATCCTTAAAAGCAGGGGGGACAGGACTGAACCTAACAGGTGCAGATTTAGTAATACACTTTGACCCTTGGTGGAATCCTGCTGTTGAAGATCAAGCCACAGATAGAGCTCACAGATTTGGGCAAAAGAATATAGTAGAAGTAATAAAGCTTATTGCAAAAGATTCTGTTGAGGAGAAGATAGTAAGACTTCAGGAGAATAAAAAAGAGTTAATAAATAAGGTCTTAGAAAATGGACTGGACAGTGGTCAGATTTTAAAAAGCTTAACAGAAAAAGAGTTGTTAGAACTATTTACTTAGTTATATGGAAGGTACTTCATTTAGGTTTAATGAAGTACCTTTTAATTATTGTAACCAATAATTAAAAAATAAAATAGAATATTATAAGTGAATACCTACTATATAGAACTATCGGTGTAAATAATAAAAGGGAGGTAGTCTATTATGGATTATCCAGGCGTTGCATTTAAACAGGGAGATAGAGGGGGAAATATAAAGCTTATACAGAAAAAACTCAATGAACTAGGCTTTAATGCAGGAACTGAGGATGGGATATTTGGATTTAATACAAAACAAGCTACTATAGAATTTCAAAGAAGTCGGGGGTTAACTAAGGATGGCATAATTGGGAGAATTACTTGGAGTGCCTTGTTTTCAGAAGTAGTAGCACCTATTAAGCCGAGCGTTTCCTATAAACTTTCAACCTTAGAAAAGGCTATAGCTATAACAGGAAGGTTTGAAGGTAATGGGTATGGGAATATAACAGGTGATTTTGATGGACAAGGATTGTCTCTAGGAATACTCCAGTGGAATATAGGGCAGGGAACTTTGCAGCCTTTACTGAGGGAGATGAATCTAAATCATAATATGGCAACTAGAAGTATTTTGTTAGATTATTATAATACCTTTAATACTATGCTAAGCAAAACTCCAACAGAGCAACTTACATGGGCAAAATCAATAAATAATAGCCAAAAGCTTATAAGAGAACCTTGGAGGACTAGGCTAATAGCTCTTGCTAATTCACCAGAATTTAGAGCTATTCAACTTAATTATGCAAAGACTATTGGAGATTTAGCCTTAAGTATATGTAATAAATATAACCTAAAATCAGAGAGAGCATTTGCTTTAGCTTTTGATATAGGAGTACAAAATGGTGGAGTGAAAGCAAAAACAGATTTAAGAATAGCCTATAGAGCATCTAGTGATGTATCAGAAAAAGATAGAATGGCTCTTATAGCTAATGCAGTTGCAAATGATTCTAACACAAGATGGATAGAGGATGTACGCTCTAGAAAACTTGCAATAGTGAATGGTTTTGGAACAGTGCATGGATCATTTATAAATATAGATAAAGAATATGGACTAACGGACAATCCATTTTAAGGTTAGAACTTGAGCAAAGAGTATCCTTCGGGATGCTCTTTGTTAAAAATATATTTAGTGTTTATATTTATAAGGAAATACTTTAAAATGATATTTAAACAATCAAAAGAGAAAAGGGGAGTATTTATGTCAAACTTTGTATTAGATGAAGCTAAAAGATGTCTACAGTGTAAGAGACCTTTTTGTAAGGAAGGTTGTCCTGTTAATACACCATTTAATGAAGTTGTAGGTATGCTTTTAGAAGGCAATATTATGGAAGCTGGAGAGAAACTTTTTAGCAACAATCCTCTTTCAGTAATATGTTCCATAGTTTGTCCTCATGAAAAACAATGTCAAGGTAGTTGTGTATTGGGTAGAAAGGGTACACCAATTAGAGTTGGAATGGTTGAAAACTACATATCAGATTATTATTTAAACTTTATATCTTCGGAAAAAGCTAAAAAAGGAAATAAAAAGATAGCTATAATAGGTTCTGGACCAGCAGGAATAACAATGGCTATACTTTTAGTATATAAAGGATATGATATAACTATATTTGAAGCTCATGATAAGATAGGTGGAGTTTTAAGATATGGTATACCAGAGTTTAGACTTCCTAAGGATAATCTAGATAAACTTAAAGATAAGCTAATAAGTATGGGAGTTAAGATAAGACCTAATACTTTAATAGGCCCATCAATAACCATAGATGATTTATTTAGGGATGGATATAAAGCTGTATTTATAGGTACAGGAGTATGGAAACCTAAGAGATTAGGAATAAAAGGGGAATCTTTAGGTCATGTTCATTATGCTATAGATTATCTAAAAAGCCCTGAAGTTTATAATTTAGGCAATAAGGTATGTGTAATAGGAGCTGGAAATGTAGCTATGGATGCTGCTAGAACAGCAGTAAGACAAGGGGCAAAAGAAGTTTATGTAATGTATAGAAGAGGTGCTCAAAGTATGGATGCTGAAAAAGCAGAAATAGAATATTCTAAGATGGATGGAGTTAAGTTTGAATTCTATAAAGCACCATTAAAATTTTTAGATGAAGGCGTTAAGTACATAAAAACAGAAGTAATTGAAGTAGATGATAGCGGAAAAGAAAAGGTAAGAGATATAGAAGGTTCAGAAGATATATTTAAAGCAGACTCAATAATATTAGCTATAGGTCAGGAGCCAAAGGATAATGTAATTAGTTCTACTAGAGGAATAGAAGTTACTAATAAGGGGCTTATTCACACTAATGAAGTTGGTGGAACTACAAGAGAAGGTGTTTTTGCATCTGGAGACGTAGTTACGGGAGCAAAAACTGTTGTAGAAGCTGTTAGAGTATCTAAAAAAGTTGCTGAAGCTATAGATGAATATGTAACCAATCAAGATAAATAGAGGTGATTAGTTATAGAAGGAAAACTTAAATTTATAGGTGCTAAAAAAGAAGAGCTGAAGGAAGTTAGTAATAAACTTTGGGATAAAAGTATAGATGAGTATATGGAGATATTAGGTTCAGATGCAGAAAGAGATTTATATAAAAATGCTATGCAATATAGAAAATATCACTCGAAATTAGTTTCTGACATAGCTTTAGAAATTTTATATTTAAATTCATATGTTATCCCTGACCTACAACAAGTGGAGCAAGCAAAAGATGTACTTTATTTAGCCTGCCTACTACATGATATTAAAAAGTTTGATGAAAAGCATAATAAAGCTGGAGCTAAATGGTTTATGGAAAATATAGATGAATATTTGGATATAGATGAAGAAAGTAAAAAATATATTCATAAATTAATAAGTAAACATAAGCTTGGAGCAAAACTCAAAAAATACAAAAATGAACTCTTATATTTGATTTTAATTATTAGAGTTTCAGATAAGCTAAGTAAATTAAAAGAGAAGGCTAGTTATTCTTATATAAATGAGGAGCAGATTAGGGATATAATATCCAAAGTAAAGGAAAAAACTTTAGCTAATAGCACAATAGATTTAAGAAAAGAAATAGGATGTTTTTTTGATAATATTGAAATTAAGATAGAGATGATTAACTAGGGGTGGGATAACACCTCTAGTTTTTACTATTTTGGCATAATTAATGTTATAATAAAACTTAGTTGATACAAAGTCAAAGTTTGAAAGGAAACAACATATGAGTAAAATATTAGTTTTAGCTGAAAAACCTTCAGTTGGTAGAGAACTTGCAAGAGTTTTAAGATGTAATAAAAAAGGCAATGGATTTATAGAAGGGGATAAATACATAGTGACATGGGCACTAGGTCATTTAGTTACTTTAGCTGATCCAGAAGCGTATGATGATAAATATAAAACTTGGAAGATGGAAGATTTACCTATGCTTCCAAAGCATTTAAAGCTTGTTGTTATAAAGCAAAGTGGTAAACAATTTAATGCAGTTAAAGAACAATTAAATAGAAAAGACGTAACCGAAATAGTTATAGCAACAGATGCTGGAAGAGAAGGGGAACTAGTTGCTAGATGGATTATTGAAAAGGCTAGAGTAAATAAACCAACTAAAAGGTTATGGATATCCTCTCAAACAGATAAGGCAATATTAGATGGATTTAAGAATTTAAAACCTGCATCCCAATATGATAATTTATATAAGGCAGCAGCCTGTAGATCAGAAGCGGACTGGGTAGTAGGGCTAAACATAACAAGAGCCTTAACTTGTAAATACAATGCACAATTAACAGCAGGACGTGTTCAATCAGCAACCTTAGCTATGATAGTAAGTAGAGAAGAAGAAATCAGAAACTTCAAACCACAGGATTACTATGTAATAAATGCTAAAGCAAAAGGCTTCACCTTAGCTTGGAGAGATAAAAATAACAATGGAAACATATTTGATGAGGAAAAGGTTAATAAAATACTTTCTTTAACCAAAGGAAGAGAAGCTGAAATAGTTGATGTAAAAGAAAGCTATAAAAAGAACTATGCTCCAAGTTTATATGATTTAACTGAACTTCAAAGGGATGCTAATAGAATATTTGGATATTCAGCAAAACAAACTTTATCCATAATGCAAAGGTTATATGAAAACTATAAAGTTTTAACTTATCCAAGAACAGATTCGAGATATATTTCCCAGGACATAGTTTCGACAATCCCTGATAGATTAAAGGCAATAGCTGTAGGAATTTACAGCGGCATAGCGAATGAACTCCTAAGAGGAAAAATAAATGCGCATAAAGGTTTTGTAGATAACAGCAAAGTTAGTGATCACCACGCTATAATACCAACAGAGGAAAGAGGAAATTTAGCGCTTTTAAGTAGTGAGGAAAGACGTATTTATGATTTAGTTGTAAAAAGATTTTTAGCAGTTATGTTACCACCTTATGAATATCTTCAAACTACTATAACAGCAGATATAAATGGAGAAACTTTTATAGCTAAAGGAAATGTAACAAAATCTAAGGGTTGGAAAAGAGTGTATGATAAGGCTGATGATTTAGCAGAAGATGAAGAGGATAAAGAAAGCCAAGAACTACCTGTACTTAAAAAAGGTGATAAGGTTTCTATATCTAATGTTGAGAGTAAAAAATTAAAAACCAAACCACCAGCAAGATTTAATGAAGGAACTCTTCTTTCAGCTATGGAGAAACCTCATAAATATGTAAACATAGATAAAGCTCACGCAAAAACTCTAGGTGAAACTGGTGGAATAGGAACAGTTGCAACTAGAGCAGATATTATAGAAAAACTATTTAACATGTTTTATATAGAGAAAAGCGGAAAAGAAATAATCCCTACAGGAAAAGGAAAACAGCTTATAGAATTAGTTCCAGAAGAATTGAAATCTCCACTTCTAACAGCAGAATGGGAAATGGAATTAGAGCTAATAAGTAAGGGTAAGAAAAATCCAAAAGACTTTACTGAAAGAATGAGAAGTTACGCAGAAGAATTAGTTCAAGAAGTAAAGGGCAGCAGCGATAAGTTTAGACATGATAATCTTACAGGTAAAAAGTGTCCTGAATGTGGGAAATACATGCTTGAAGTTAAAGGAAAACATGGAGTTATGCATGTATGTCAAGATAGAGCTTGTGGTCACAGAGAAAATGTAAGTAGATTTACAAACGCAAGATGTCCTGAATGTAAAAAGAAACTAGAACTTAGAGGACAAGGCGAAGGTCAAATCTATGTATGTGCAAGTCCAACTTGTAACTTTAGAGAAAAAGCAACTGTATTTAATAAGAGATTTGATAATAAAGAAAATAAAAACAGTAAGAGAGATGTACAAAATTATATGAAGAAGATGAAAAAGGAAGCAGAAGTTATAAACAATCCTTTTGGAGATCTTATGTCCTTGTTTGATAAAGATAAATAGAAGATAAAAAGAAGAGTTATTGCACAAGTTGTAGATAGCTCTTCTTTTTAGTTTCAACAAAAACAAAAGAACAAAAATTCCTATAAAAAAATTTTGAATTAATATTGTTATTAATGTAAAATAAAGGTACAAAATAAAAGGGGTTATAGGATGAGGAGATTAGTTTTACTTATAATGGTTATCACTGTAGTAAGTGTATTTGCTAGTTGCACTAATAAATCAAAGCAGCTAGATAAAGAAGCAATGAAATTAGAATTTGCAAGTGAACATTTTAATTTCTACTCAGAGAATAAGTATAAAGATCATTGCAAGAAACTTTCTGAGGTTTTAGAAAAAAATCATAAAAAAATTACTGATAACTTAAAAATTCAATCTGATGAAAAAATTAATATTTATGTTTATTCTGATTTAGATTCTTTTCATGAAGCTATTGGACAACCTAATGCTTCTGAGTGGATGGTAGGTGTTGAGATGGGGAATAACGTTATGAAGATGGTTTCTCCATATATAGATAAATCTAAAGAAGATTATATGATTAAGGTAGCAATACATGAATTTACTCATGTATTAGTGAGGAACATTAATAAAGAGGTTGTACCTAATTGGTTAAATGAAGGTATAGCTACTTTTGAAGCAAACCAAATGGATGATTCTATAAAAAAGTTTATAAAAAGTAATCAAGTTCCTAAAATTATGGATTTAGAAAATATGGGTGCTCAAAGATTTGGAGATAATGGTGGATATGCGTACTCTTATAGCATTGTAGAATTTATAATAAATCAGTATGGATATGACGATTTAGTAAATTTAATAAAGTCACCTAAGGATTTTGAAAAAATATTAGGATTATCTCAAGATGAATTTCAAAATAAGTGGGAAGTGTACTTGAAGAGCAAATACAATAATTGAAGAAAATGGGGTAGCAGAATATGTTTGAAAATGATTATTTTGAGCGAATGATTAAAACCGTTATAAATGGTTTAGTATCAATATTTAAAAATAAAAATTCTATAGAAAGTAGCATTGAAAATGATTCGGTAATTTTGAAGGAAGATCAGCTATTAGAAATAATGATAAAAAAGTACATAAGTGAAGGACAGATAAATAAAGCGGAAGATATGCTCTTTGAAGCAATTGAAGATCGAAAATCCTCTAGAAATTTAGAACTTGCAGTGTTTTTCTATGAAACAATAAGTAAATGGGATGATGAAAAACTTAATAAATGTAATTTTTCTAAAGCGGAGATAGTAGATGGATTAAATGAGGTTAAGAGTCTATATAATGATGAAATTGAAAATGATTAAGATAATTATATGATACTTAGCAATCTGAAGCTTAAGTACTAATTAACATAATAATAAAAATAATATATAGATTTTTATGTTGGGGAATTTAATTAGGGGGACTTTAATATGAAGTTTATAGACATACAAGATTACAAGGGGCTATCTAAGGAAATGTATATTTTATTCATAGTTAGAATAATCACTGCTATGGGTAGTAATTTGATATACCCAATTTTGGTTTTATTTCTAACAGATAAACTTGGTTATAGTACTAGTTATGCTGGGTTTTTATATTTAATATTAGGAATTGCATCTATTCCAGGATCAATATTAGGTGGGATATTATCTGATAAATGGAGTAGAAAAAATACTGTGTTTTTATTTTCTGTTTTAGGTGGAGTGTTTTTTATATTGGCAGGTGTGTTTAATAACTACTTTTATTTAACCCCTGTAATAATTATATTAGCTAATGTAATGAATGGAGTTATTATGCCGGCTAATACAGCTATGGTAGGAGATTTAACAAATAGTGAAAATAGAAAAACTGCCTTTTCTTTATTATATTTAGGGCATAATATAGGATTTGCTATAGGACCAGCTATAGGAGGACTTTTATTTGAAAATCATATCTCTCTTTTATTTATAGGAGCTGGATTAACGGCTTTTGTTTCAGCTAATTTGATAAGAGTGTTTATGAAAGATGATAAAAATTATATTAATAGGGATGATGTTTCACAGAAAGATGATAAAAAAGAATTATATGAAGAAAGCTCCATTAAGTTAATTTGGAATAATAAAAAACTACTATATTTTGCATTGATCTCAACCTTGATATCATTTATACTTGCACAAAATCATTTTACTTTACCTGAGCAAGTAGGTGATGTGATAGAAAATGGGGCAAAACATTATGGTCTTTTAATGACTCTAAGTGCATTTGTGATTATATTTTTTACAAGTGTTATTACATCTATAACAAAAGAGCTAAAGGCAAGTATTAGTATTGCTTTTACGGGTCTTTTTTGTGCACTAGGCTATGGAATTTTATATTTTGCTAATAATTTTGGGATTTTTATAATCTCAACTATTATATGGACCATAGGAGAAATACTTTATTCCACTAACTCTAATGTGTATATAATGGAAAACACACCAGAAAGTCATAGAGGAAGGTTTTATTCCATATTACCATTACTTACTGGGGCTGGATATGCAATATCTCCACTTATAATGGGCAGATATATAGATGCGTTTAGCATTCAAAGCGCATGGGTAATTGTTAGTTTAGTAGGGTTAGCTGTTTTTGTAGGAATGTTAATATTATATCGCAAAGAATCTAGCCAAGAATTAAATAATGAAGTGGATAAACGATAGAATTAAAATATAAATCCAGGGAATAACTATATTCAATAAAGTGAAACTTTTCAGGTGGAGTTTTAAACTCCAGCTGAATTTAGTTGAACTAATCCAGGAGCGTGCAGCCGTTATCTCCTACCTGAAGAAGAAGGAGTATTACGGATGCTAGCTATCGGAGAAAATGTTTTAAGGTGGTAATGTGTATGCAAAGAAAAACCTTAAGTATATCAATTGGTATAGTTATTTCTTTATTATTGGCTATAAATGTCTTTACTTATGTTACTTTAACAAGAAAGCCTAAAATATATAATATGACGGTTGTAACTGAAGACTTAGTATTAAAGGATTTGACTTTGGTTTCTTTTAATAAATATTTATATTTAGACAAGGGAAGTTATTTAGAGAAAAAAGAGATTAATAAAAATATTTCAGATATTCTTATAGTAGCAGAGATTGATGGAAATAACATTGAATTCTCTGCTGGAAAAGACTTTACAGAAGAAAAATATTATCTTAATACTAGTAAGTTTATAAAGGCTAACATAGATAAAGACTCCATACTAAAAATTTCTATAAAATATAGTGTTAATGGAATTCAAAAGGAATTTCACGATAATATAAAGATAATAAACAATAGAGTTAAAGACATGTAATAAACTCCTGCCTTAGGGGATTAAAACTAAGGCAGGAGTTTTTGAGTTGAAACGATTGCACAACTGGTATAAAATAAAGATATAAAATAACACAGGGGGATATTATGAGTAAGAAATGGGAATACAAAGTTGTAGGTCTAGACAATGCCTTAGAGACTAGACATGCTGTTGAGCTTGAAGAAAGGCTAAATAAACTTGGAGAAGAAGGATGGGAATTAGTCCATGTTCTTGATCAAGTGGATGCTAGATGGGGGAATCAACCTAAAGTAGAGTGTAATTTTATAATGTTAAAAAGAGAAAAAATAATTACATAAATAATTTATTAATGTTAACACCATAGATTTTGAAATAAAAATTTATGGTGTTTTAATTTGCACTAAAATGAACTTATTCGCATTTAATAATAGTAGTTAGGCAGTGTAGAAAGTAGGTGAGCTTAATGAATGTAGTGTGTATAGTTCAAGCAAGGGTGGGATCCACTAGACTTCCAAGGAAAGTACTAAAAAAAATATGCGGAAAAACTATTTTAGAACATGACATAGATAGATTAAAGAGAGTTAAAAACATAGATAAGATTGTAATCGCTACAACTACAGAGGAAAAGGATATAGAAATAGTAAATGAGGCAAATAGATTAGGAATAACATGTTTTAGAGGTTCTGAGAAGGATGTTCTTTCTAGATATTATTATGCAGCTAAGGAAAACAATGCAGATATCGTTGTAAGAATTACAAGTGATTGTCCTTTATTAGACTGTAGGATTACAGAAAACACAATTAATTACTACCTAGAGAATAGTTATAACTATGTTAGTAATACATTAGAGAGAACTTTACCAAGGGGACTAGATACGGAAGTGTTTAGTTTTAGTATTCTAGAAAAGGCTTTTAATGAGGCTATATTAGATAGAGATAGAGAACATGTAACGTCATATATATACACAAATAAAGATAAATTTTCACTTGGCTGCTATAGGTTTAGTAAGGATTACTCAAATCATAGGTGGACATTAGATACAGAGGAAGACTTTAAGTTTATAAGTTGTATATATAATGAGTTATACAAAAAAAATAAATATTTTGATATGAGTGATATTTTAAACCTCCTAAATAGAAGACCAGATTTATTAGCTATTAATAAAGATATAAATCAAAAAGAAATATAGGGAGGATATTTTATGGTTTTACAGGAATTATACATTGGCCAAAAAGCTGAATATAGTAAAGTGATTACTAAGGAAATGGTAGAAACTTTTTCAGAGATTAGTGGAGATATAAATCCATTACATCTAGATGATAACTATGCAAAAAATACAATTTTTAAAGGGAGAATAGCCCATGGAATATTGGTATCTGGATTAATATCAGCAGTTATAGCAAATAAATTACCAGGAGAAGGGGCTATATATTTAACTCAATCTTTGAAGTTTACAAAACCAGTTAAATTAAATGACAAAATAACAGCAGCAGTTGAGATAATCTCAATAGATGATGGAAATTCTAAAATAACCTTAAGTACCATATGCAGAAATGCAGAAGGTAAAGTAGTTATAGATGGTGAAGCACAGGTGCTTGTACCTAAAAAGAGGTGAATAAAAGTGTCATTAGCTTTAAGAAAAATAAAAGAAGAAGACCTATTAAGGATAATGGAATGGAGAATGAATCCTGAGGTTACTAAATACATGTACACAGATCCAATATTAAGTTTAGAAAAACAAAAAGAATGGTTTGACAAGATTAATAAGGATAATACATCAAGATATTGGATTATTGAAATGGATGGAACCTCTATAGGTTTATTAAGTATATCAAATATAGATAATAAAAATAAAAAATGCTATTGGGCATATTATATAGCTGATACATCCTTTAGAGGAAGAGGAATAGCAACTTTATTAGAATGTAATATATATGATTATGTTTTTGATAAATTAAGTTTAAATAAATTATGTTGTGAAGTGTTTGAGTTTAATGATAAGGTTGTATCCATTCACAAAAAGTTTGGAAGTGAAGTAGAAGGAATTTTGAAGGAGCATATCATTAAAGGAAATGAAAAATATAATGTTGTATTGATGGGGATTACAAAGGATAAGTGGAAGCTAATTAAGAATAAATATAATTATGAAAATATAGAAATAAGTGATTAGGGGGAATACGTGCAAAAAGATTTAAGTATTGGGAATAGAAAAATTAATAATGGATCATCTGTTTTTATAATTGGGGAAATATCAGCCAATCATAATGGTAAAATTGAAAATGCAATAAAGCTAATAAGAGAGGCCAAAAAAGCAGGAGTAGATGCTATAAAGCTACAAACTTATACTGCTGATACTATAACACTAGATTGTAAAAATGAGTATTTTAAGATAAAACAAGGGACTTTATGGGATGGTGTTACCTTGTATGATTTATATAAAGAGGCATATATGCCATGGGAATGGCATGAAGAATTATTTAAAGTTGCAAAAGAAGAGGATATAATTTGTTTTTCCTCACCCTTTGATAAAACATCAGTTGATTTATTAGAGCAATTTAATGTTCCTGCATATAAAATAGCTTCTTTTGAAATAACGGATATACCACTTATAGAGTATATAGCATCTAAAGGTAAACCTATAATTATTTCTACAGGTATTGCAGATATTAAAGATATTGAAGAGGCACTATGTTCATGTAAAAGAATGAATAATAATCAAGTTATATTATTAAAGTGTACATCCTCATATCCAGCACCATATGAGGATATGAATTTAATTACAATAGGTGATATGGAGAAAAGGTTTGATTGTCTAGTGGGGTTATCAGACCATACTTTAGGATCGGAGGTTTCAATAGCTGCTGTAGCATTGGGAGCTAAAGTTATGGAAAAACATATTATATTAAACCGAGCGGAAGGTGGACCAGATTCTGCTTTCTCAATGGAAATGGATGAGCTTAAGGATATGGTTTATAAAATAAGAAATGTTGAGAAAGCTATAGGTAGGATTGATTATTCTATAAATGAAAAGAAGAAAAAAAATAGAGAGTTTTGTAGGTCTTTATTTGTATCAGAAGATGTAAAAGCTGGTGAAATATTAAGTGAAAAAAATGTTAGAAGTGTAAGACCTGGATATGGACTACATCCAAGATATTTTAAAGATATATTAGGTGGAAAATTTACAAAAGATATAGAAAAAGGAACTCCATTAAGCATGGATCTAATTGAAAGTATTAAAGAGTGAATAAGTAAACACTTTAGATTTTTATAAGAGAAAATCTAAAGTGTTTTTATTTGCACTAAAAATAAAACAATAGCATTTAATAATAGTAGCTAAGGAATTTTACTAGCCATTTTTTACAAAGGTAGGAGAGATATATGATAACTAATGAAAGTATATTGATAACAGGGGGAACAGGTTCTTTTGGAAAACATTTTACTAAAAGATTGTTAAAAGAACATGACCCAAAGAAAATAATAATATATTCAAGAGATGAATTTAAGCAATATATATTAAGAAAAGAATTAGAAGAGATGTTTCCGAGCAAAAAGGACAGACTTAGATTTTTTATAGGAGATGTTAGGGACAAAAATAGACTTAATAGAGCTTTTGAAAATGTTGATTATGTAATTCATGCAGCAGCTATGAAACAAGTACCCATATGCGAATATAATCCTTTTGAGGCTGTTAAAACAAATATATATGGTGCAGAGAATGTTATTGAGGCAGCTATTGATAAAAAAGTAAAAAAAGTAGTAGCTTTATCTA
Source organism: Clostridium sp. UBA1652 (assembly GCF_002320975.1). Classification (NCBI taxonomy): domain Bacteria; kingdom Bacillati; phylum Bacillota; class Clostridia; order Eubacteriales; family Clostridiaceae; genus Clostridium; species Clostridium sp. UBA1652. Next base: position 184,973 of record NZ_DCLI01000092.1, on the reverse strand, counting down.
CAGATAAAGCTGTAAATCCGATTAATTTATATGGAGGAACGAAACTAGTATCAGATAAATTGTTTACCGCAGCTAACTCATATTCAGGAAAATTAGGTACAGTTTTTTCTGTAGTTAGGTATGGAAATGTAGCAGGAAGCAGAGGGTCAATTATACCAATTTTCAGAACGTTAAAAGATAAAGGAGAAAAAGTATTTCCAATAACAGATGAAAGAATGACTAGATTCTGGATAACTTTAGATCAGGGAATTGATTTAGTAATAAAGGCACTTAAAGAAAGTAAGGGAGGAGAAATCTATATATCTAAAATTCCTTCTTTTAAAATAGTAGACTTAGCAAAGGCTATGCTTAATGACTGTAAACTTGAGTTTATAGGAATACGAGAAGGAGAAAAACTTCATGAAGTTATGATAAGTAAAGACGATTCTAGAAACACTTACGAATATAAAAATCATTATATTATTTATCCAAGCTTTGATTGGTGGGATTTAAACACTCATTTTACTGAAGGAGGAACTTTAATAAAAGATGGTTTTGAATATAATTCAGGAACTAATACAGAGTGGCTAAATATTAAGGCTTTAAAAAAGTGTTTGGAGGCATTAGAATGAAGGCATTAATTAGAGCTGATGGAGGATTTAATGTTGGAATGGGTCATATAATTAGATGTATGGCCCTTTATGATGAACTAATAAAAAATAATGTTGAGTGTATATTTGTATCTAAAAAAGATAATGTGGTAGAAGGTTATTTTAAAGATAAGAAAGTAAGATATATCTTAATGGAAGCAATGGAGCTAGATGGAGAAAAAATAGAAATCAAAAATATTATAAAAAATTACAATACAGATGTAATTATCACAGATTCTTATAATATGAATGAAGAGTATTTGTTGTTTTTAAAATCATTAAGTAGGTATTTAGTATCAATAGATGACAATTATTTATTTGATTATCCTAGTGATATAGTTGTAAATCCTAATGTTTATGCTGAAAGGAAAAAATATAATAAAAAGACTTCTAAGTATTTACTAGGAGGGCAGTATTGTATATTAAGGGATGAGTTTAGGGAAAGCAGTCATAAGAATATAAAAGTTAAAGCAGAAAATATATTGATAACTATGGGAGGGACAGATGTAAATAATGTTACTCCTTTTATTATTAAAGCTATTAAGAAAATACATGGAATAAATATAAATGTTATTGTTGGAAAAGGTTTTGAAAATAGAGAGTTAATTGAGAAAAGTTGTAAAAATGGACAAAATATAAAGTTAATTTATAATCCTAAGGATATGAGAATATTAATGGAAAATGCAGACGTATGTATATCTTCAAGTGGATCTACATTATATGAACTAGCTAGTTTAGGAGTTCCAACTTTATTTGTTATACAAGCTGATAATCAGTTAAGACTTGCAGAGTATATGGAGAAAAACCAAATAATGATAAATTTAGGCTGGTACTATAACTTAAAGGAAAAAGCACTACTAGATGAAATAACTAATATTATTGATAATCAAGGGATAAGATTGAAATTAAGTGCTGATTCAAAAAAAATAATTAATGTAGACGGAGTTAAAAATATAGTACAAAAAATAATTCAATATTTTTTGTAGCAAAATCAGAGCTTTAGAATATTATTATAATGATTAAGTACAAATATAAGGAAGTGGTTTAAATGCCTACTTATCCTACATCTACAGAAATAATAAAAGGTTCATCATTAGTAAAAGGTAAGGCATATGTCCAAAATGTAAAATTTAGAGATAGTGATAGAACCTTAATAAAAGGAACAGTTTATGATATTAATGGTAACCCTTTAGATGGAGTCGGTGTAGAGGTAATACAGATAGATAGGTCATCGATTATACCAGTATTAACTGTTCTTGGTGCTGTTTTCTCAGAAGCAGATGGAGTTTATGCAGTTTCTGTGGAAGTAAAAGAAGACTTTGAATATATATTAAATATATATAGCCCATTACCTTTATAAAAGCGAGGGATTTTATGGATATTGATAATACTTTTATTTTAACACCTGAAGATTTAAAAGATGAGAAAGTAATATATAGAAATATGTGTATACCAGCAAGTGAAAAATCTTTAATTCTTGGAACTATAACAAACTATGATTCTACCCCAATAGAAAATGTTGCAATAATTGTATACAAGCAGTTTATTACAGGAGGGATAAGTCATAGAGAGCTTATGGGCTTTACAGAAACCGATAAGAATGGCAGTTTTGCTGTGTTAGTTGAAAAAAGTGACAATATAAGTTACAGCCTCGAAGTTTATAGACCATTAAATAATAATATTTTTTGTCGATAAATAGTAACACTTGGAGAAAAAAACAATATCATAATATTGAGAATAAAATCTCAAACTTACTATTTAAGGAGATGAAGAAAATGCCTTCATATAGACCGGGGACCGTAACAATAACTACAACTAATAATGGAAGTATAACAGCAGCAGCTACTGCATCATTAGATGCATGGAACAGGACTTTAGCATTAGGATTAATAGAAGACTCAAACGGAAATCCACAAACTAATGTAGCTGTACGTGTAGTAAGATTAGCATCAGCAACTGGAGCTTCAACAACTTTAGGTGTAACTTTTACTGATACTTTAGGAGAATATGGAGTATCATTACCAATTTTGACAGGAACTCAAGTTTACAGATTTGATGCTTATTCACCAGTATCATAGGAAATTTAATAGAGGTAAGATCACATTTAATGTGGTCTTATCCTAAATGAGGTAAGTATGGAAGAGATAAAAATAGAGGATTCTAATGAATTTCTTTTAAGTGGTAGAGTGTTTTATAATAATGGACTTCCAGCAAGTAAGGCATTAATTATAGTTGAACAAATAATTGATAAAAAAAGTAGGAAGGTATTGGACTTTACGTTATCAAATGATGATGGAGATTATATATTTTTAATTGAAGATAGAAATATTTCTTATAAAATAAGTGCTTATAAAGGTTTATAAGTAGAGTTTTATTTTAGGAGGGTAATTATGAAAGAGTTAGAAAAATTTGATGAGAAAAAATATGTTAAGTTAAAGGTTAAATCAATGACCATAAACGGTAAAGAATCAGGTAAGATCATAAAAGCAGAGGATATAAAAAATCAGCAAAGTATAGTAGTTGATATAGTAGTTAGCAAGGAAGAAGAAAATAAAGAATAATATGGGTGCAAATGAGATTTCAACAATAATAATAAGTGGTAGCTGTCTTAAACCTGGTGGAATTTATTGTGTAAGTAGAAGATTAAGACCTTTTACAGAGGTTCTTATAAAAGGAACAGTTTTTAATCCAGACAACTCCCCATCAGCGGGAGCTTGTGTGGAAGTGATAGAACTCAATTTTACTAAAATTACATTAGGATATGTATTTACAAATAAGAATGGAAACTTTGGATTTACTGTAAATTATAGACCGAATGTGGATTACATGCTTAAAGTCTATAGTCCCCTTCCAAATGATAATCCTTAGTTGAGAGGTTAATAATGAATGAAAAAATTGAAAAACTTATGAAAACTTTTGAAGACTTAAGATTTGATTCATTAATATTTATATTTGGATTTGGAGATGGAGAATATTTAGATGCTCTTTTAAGTTGTTGCTGTGAAAGAAATATAATTTATATAATTGAACCAAGTTTAGAAGATGTTTATAAATATAAAAATAATATAGATAAAAAAAATGTGTTTTTAATAGCTTATGATGAGGAGAAACTAGAGATATTGCTTAGAAGCACAATAAACTCAAGAAACTTTGTTAATCTTTTTGTAGATAAGTATGGAAATTATGACGAAAGATATAAGGATGAATACAATAAGTTTATAAATTTGATTGATACAAGCTATTATAGTGTAGCAACATTTTTATATACAAATAAAAGTTTTAAAAATATATTTATAGATAATATATTTTCGAATATAGATTGCATAAACGAATCTACATCTCTAGACTCATTTATGGATTATAATAAGGATATTCCAGCAATAATAGTGTCGGCAGGACCATCATTAGATAGAAATATTAAAGATATGATAAAGTTCAAGGAAAAGTTAAAAAACTTTTTTATAGTGGCAGGTAATAGGACCTTGAAGCCCCTCCTTGACAATGGAATAATACCAGATATAATTGTTTCAATTGACCCTCAAGAAGTAACTTACAATATGTTAAAAGAAATATTAAATGTGAAAATTCCTTTGGTGTTTTATGAGCAAAGTAATTCAAAACTTGTAGCAGAGTATGAGGGAGATAAAATCTTTACAACACAAGGACTTTTTACTTGTATAAGGGGTCTGGAAGATATGTCAATATGCTTTTCAGGAGGATCAGTTGCTCATTGTTGTACAGATATTGCGGTTAAGATAGGTTGCAATCCTATAATATTTGCGGGGCAGGATTTTGGTTATACTTACGATAAGCATCATGCAGAAATAGCGAAATTAGATATAGATAAAGAAATAAATAATTTAAATGTTATCAAAACAAAAGATGTTTTTGGAAACGAAATATTAACTGATAGGCTACTGAACTTATATAGAAAGAATATGGAGTTTTATATAAAATATTTTACTAAATTTAGTAGAAAAAGCTTTTTAAATGTATCCTATGGAGCCGATATAGAAGGAGCAGAATTTAAGGAGCTTAGTGAGATACTAAATGAGTATAATTCTAATAATTTAAAGAAAACATTAAAGATTGAAGAAAAAAGTAAAATAGATGTAGAGAAAATAAAAATAGAAGTTTTTAATCATATAGAAAATACAATACTTGAAGCTACTAAAGCAGCTAAGATATGTGAAGAAATAACTGAAGAAATTATAGATGAAAATACAGTTAAAAAATTTGCTGAGACTTTGGAAGTAATAGATATATTTGTGAAGAACCCAAACAGCTTATTTTTTAAAGGGTATTTAGAGGAGTTTTTATTTAATATAAAAGAAAAGTATTTTAAAATGTCAGCAAAGGAATACCCCATATTAACAAATAATTTGATTTATCAAAGCAAAGTATTTTCTAGCTATTTCAAGGAACTTATAAAGATGCTTGAAGAAGTAAAAGTTGTAATAAAGCCCTATATAGATAAATTGGATGATTAGATATATTTTTACAAAATGCTAGTGTGAAACTTTACTAATTGACATTATGAAGAATTCTTTTTAAAATTATTTTATAGAAATATTAAAATTTATATTATATTCTAAAAGAAGTAAGAGTAGTAGATAACCTTTACGTTACCTTTCTACTCTTATATTATTATCAAAGGAGATAATTATGGAATTAAAAAGTCAAGAAAATGGTTCTAAGGTTGAGGTAAAGACTTTAAAGAGAGAAATTGGACTATTTGAAGCTATTAGTATGGTAATTGGTGTAGTAATAGGTTCAGGAATATTCTTCAAGGCTTCAGTTGTTTTTAGTAGTGCAAAGACCCCAACATTAGGTGTTTTAGCATGGGTTGTAGGTGGAGTAATAACTATAGCATCAGCACTAACTGTAGCAGAAATAGCAGCTGCAATTCCTAAAACAGGAGGAGTATTTGTTTATTTAAAAGAATTATATGGAGAAAAGTATGCATTTTTATTTGGTTGGGTACAAACCCTTATATATGTGCCTGGAATAATAGCCGCTTTATCTATAGTATTAGTAACACAGGCTACATATTTTGTGGATTTGAGTTCAATGCAACAAAAAATATTAGCTATATTTATGATAATATTTATAAGCACTATAAATATTATTTCTACAAAACTGGGTAGTAAGGTTCAATTTATATCTACTGTTGCAAAGCTAATTCCTATTTTTGTGATTATAGTTTTTGGAATATTAAAGGGTGAAGCTAACAGCTTTTCAACTTTTGTAATGCCAGAGGGAAGCACTGTTGGAGTAGCAGGTTTTGGAGCAGCTGTACTTGGAACTTTATGGGCTTATGATGGTTGGGTAGGAGTAGGAAATATGGCTGGTGAACTTAAAAATCCTAAAAAAGATCTTCCTAGATCTATAGTTTTTGGACTAGCCTTTACTATGCTTGTATACGTACTAATAAATGTTGCGATCGTAAATATAATGCCTATAGATCAAGTCATTGCTTCAGAAAAAGTTGCATCAGATGCTGCAGTTATATTATTTGGTAATGGTGGAGCAGGTTTAATATCAATAGGTATAATTATATCAATATTTGGAGCGTTAAATGGATATATACTAACAGGCGTTAGAGTTCCTTTTGCAATGGCTCAAGATAATTTACTTCCATTTTCTAAGATTTTGGGAAAAGTTAATGATAGATTTGAAACACCTTTAAATACGTTTGTATTTGAAATTATATTAGCAATTTTATATGTTTTAAGTGGCTCATTTAATACACTTACGAACTTAGCTGTATTTGTAATGTGGATATTCTTTGTAATGACTGTAGCTGGAATATTTATATTACGTAAGAAGCACAAAGATTTAGAAAGACCGTATAGCGTGCCATTGTATCCTATAATTCCTTTAGTAGGAATTGGTGGAGGACTATATATAATAATTAGTACACTTTTAACTGATACAACAAATGCAATATATGGAATAGGGGTTACCTTGATAGGGATACCTGTTTATATTTACATAAAGAAGAGAAATAAATAAGTAAAGAGGTTGGATTAAAATAATCCAACCTCTTTTGGGATTTTGTTTGGGTTTATATGAAAAAAACTTATCGACAAAACTTATGATAAATAAAATCATAAGTTTATTATAATACATAATTCTTATAAATATTTTCAAAATATGAAAATATTATATTATTTTTGAAATCTTAAGGCGTAACTTGCTAAATCTATGTTTATAGGATCTGCTAATGCATCTGCGTTGTTTCCGTAGAATAGAGATGGATCATTTTCTAGTGCGTGAAGACCAAGAGAGATATAGTAGTTTAAAGGGGTTATAATTATTGTATTTGTATATAGTGAAAGAATGCTATTACTATTACCAATTACTAAATTTAAAGAAGGTACATAATTTAAAGTGATATTTGGTGGAGTATTTAGGGTGTTTACAATAAAATCATTAGCTTGTTTATTATTATGAATTGGAGAATTACTATCAAATGTACATTTTCCAGATTGAACATTAAATATATAAACACCAACTAAGTAGGTTGTTAAAGATATCTGTAGATTTGTATAAATCAAGTTTGTCCCTATAGTGTTGCTACCCGTAGGAAGTGTACTTAAAAAGTAATATGCTCTATTATCATTTTTAAATATTGCAAAACTTTCTGTTAAGATAGGATGGGCATTCCCTAAGTATTTACTGCATGGTGGTAAGTCTGGATTATTATAAAGAAGATCAAAACAGGTTTTATTTTTTTTGTTTTTTTTATTTTTTTTGGACATATCCTCCGCCATACATTATTGCTAATAATATATTGTATGAATCAATATCATTTTTGGGATTTTTAAGTATAAAACAATAAAAAGAGAAAATACATATTGACACCAACTCTTTAATGCTTTAGAATGATAAAGTAATAAAGCGATTATTTTAAGGGGGATTATAAATATGAAAAAGAAAATAACATCATTATTATTAGTAGCTATGGCTGCACTTACAGTAGTAGGATGTGGGAAAAAAGAAGAAAAAACGGGGCTAGCTAAAATAAAAGATAAAGGCGAAATGATAGTGGGATTAGATGATACATTCGTTCCAATGGGGTTTAAGGACGATAAAGGCGAAATAACTGGATTTGATGCTGAATTGGCAAAGGAGGTTGGAAAGAAAATAGGAGTTGAAGTTAAATTCCAACCTATAGATTGGTCAATGAAAGAAACAGAACTTAATAATGGAAATATAGATTTTATATGGAATGGTTACACAATAACAGCTGAAAGAAAAGAGAAGGTTGCATTTACAAAACCTTATTTAGAAAATAGACAAGTTATAATAACTTTAGCAAATTCACCAATAAAAACAAAGGCTGACTTAAATGGAAAAGCTGTTGCAGCACAAAATGGTTCTAGTGCAGTTGATGCAGTAGAAAAGGAAGCTGATTTAGTTAAGAGCTTTAAAAATGGAAAGCTTGTGACTTTTGAAACTAATAATGATGCACTAATGGATTTAGAAGCTGGTAGAGTTGATGCTGTAGTAGGTGATGAAATACTTATAAGATACTATACTAACCAAAGAGGAGAAAGTAAATACAAGGTTCTAGAAGACAACTTTGGTGATGAAGAGTATGGTGTAGGTTTAAGAAAAGCTGATACAGATTTATTAGATGCAGTTCAAAAAGCACTTGATGAAATGAAGGCAGATGGAACTTCAAAAGCTATCTCAGAAAAGTGGTTTGGAGAAGATATAGTTAAATAGGCTGATTAAATAATATTACAGGAGAAATATAATATGGATTATGTGGTAAGTTTATTACCTTCGCTAACAGAAGGTCTTGTAAGTACTCTTAAAATATTTATAGTAACATTAGTCCTTTCAATACCTTTAGGGATTGTAATTGCATTAGGAAGACTATCAAAAGTAAAGATAATAAGTGTAATAACTGAAGGTTATATATGGCTTATGAGGGGAACTCCATTATTATTGCAAATAGTGTTTGTATTTTTTGGACTACCGTTAATAGGAATAAGTTTTGATAGATTTCCAGCAGCTATAATAGCATTTGTTTTAAACTATGCTGCATATTATGGGGAAATATTCAGAGCTGGAATACAGTCTATAGATAAGGGACAATATGAGGCTTCGGAAGTTTTGGGAATGTCTAATTCTCAAACGTTTTTTAGAATAATATTTCCTCAGATGATTAAAAGAGTATTACCTCCAGTAGCAAATGAAGTGATTACACTTGTTAAGGATACTGCACTTGTATATGTAGTTGGGTTAGATGAACTTTTAAAAGTTGCTAAAACAGCTTCAAATAGAGATGCATCATTGGTTCCTTTAGTAGTAGTTGCAGTATTTTATTTATTACTTACAGCTGTACTGACAAAGGTATTCCAAGTACTTGAGAAAAAGTATTCTTATTATCAATAGGGAGGACTCACCATGACATTAAAGGTTAGTGAATTAAATAAATCTTTTAAAGGTAAACAAGTTTTGAAAAATGTAAGCTTTCAGGTAAAAGAAGGAGAAATAGTTGCTCTATTAGGACAATCTGGTGCAGGAAAAACCACGGTTTTAAGATGTATAAATGGGCTAGAGAAAGCTGATGGGGGAAGTATAGAGATAAGCGATATTCCTTTGTTTGAAGAAAAGAATGGAAGAGTTGTTTATTGTTCAAAAGATACCATGAAGGAAGTCAGAAAAAATCTGGGGATGGTTTTTCAAAACTATAATTTGTTTCCACATATGTCTGTTTTAGAAAATATAATTGAAGCTCCTGTAAATGTATTTAAGATATCAAAAGATGAGGCAAAGAGGGATGCTAATGAACTACTTAATCAAATAGGATTAGAGGATAAAGAGAATGCATATCCTTTTGAACTTTCTGGTGGTCAGAAGCAGAGAGTTGCAATAGCTAGAGCTTGTGCATTAAACCCTAAGATAATGTGTTTTGATGAACCAACATCAGCTTTAGATCCAGAGCTTACAGAGGGAATAGCTACAGTTATAGATGGGTTAAGCAAAAAGGGTATGGGTATATTAATCATAACTCATGATATGGCTTTTGCAAAAAGAGTAGCTAACAAGGTTTTATTTATGGCTGATGGAGAAATAATAGAAGAAGGTTCAGTAGAAGAAATTTTTAATAATCCTAAAAAAGAGAAAACTAAAAATTTTGTAAGATAGTAAGAGAGTTTATTTGACTCTCTTTTTATTCTGGGGATAATAGCTGAAATGGATATTAAAAACATTTGAAATTTGTGAAGAGAATTTTATATAATATATTAAATTGAATACAAAAGAGGAGGGAGTTAATGAATATAAAAAGTTTTTTGAAATTAGTAGAAATTCAGACTAAAGCTGCTAGTGTTACTCCATTTGCTTTAGGAACATTAATAGCTATATATAGATTTGGTGAATTTAACTTGATGAGTTTCTTATTGATGTTTATATCTCTATTATGTATAGATATGGCTACTACAGCCATAAATAATTATATGGATTACAAAAAGGCTGTTAGAAAGTATGGCTATGGTTATGAAGTACATAATGCTATAGTTAAAGATAATCTCAAGGAAGGTAATGTAATAATAGTTATATTAGGACTATTAATTACAGCGGTTATTTTTGGATTTATATTGTTTCTAAATACAAATATCATAGTACTCATATTAGGAGCTGTTTCCTTTGTTATAGGGGTTTGCTATTCTTTTGGGCCTATTCCTATATCTAGGACTCCGTTTGGAGAGATACTTTCAGGTTTTTTTATGGGAGGAATAATACTATTCTTATCAATATACATACATATTTCTAGTAGTAGAATTATAGGTGTGAGTTTAAATGAGGCGATATTATCCCTGAACTTAAACATAAAAGAAGTACTATATATATTCCTTTTGGCGATACCAGCTATAGCAGGAATAGCTAATATAATGTTAGCTAATAACATATGTGATAGAGAAGATGATATAGAAAATAAAAGATATACTCTGCCAGTATATGTAGGAAATGATAATGCTTTAAAAGTATTTAAGTGGACATACTACATTGCATATGTAGATTTAGTTATATTAATCATATTAGGCATTGAACCATTATTATCTATATTGGCGCTAGCTACATTTATTATTGTTAACAGGAATATAAAAGTATTTGAAAAAGATCATGTTAAGAGCAAGACTTTTATACTTTCAGTTAAAAATTTTATAATAATTAATGGAGCTAGAGTTATAAGTTATGCTTTGACTTTAGTTATAACAAAATTCATATTGTAACAAAAAAGCGACTCAAACATTTGAGCCGCTTTTTTATACTATTTTATTCTAAAACATAAACAGTTACATTTTTTACTGCCCAGTTAAGAGCTTCTTGTTTTGTGTTAAAATACACGTCTATTTTGTTGCCTAGTATACTGGAACCAGTATCAGCAGCTATAGCAAAGCCATAACCAGGGATATACATCTTAGTTCCATAAGGAAATACAGAAGTATCAACTGCTATTGTGCTATAACCTTCACTATTTCTTTGAGCTAATTTTCCACTTGAAGTATAGGTACTGCCTACTCCATTTACTGCCCAATAAGCTGTAGACTTTACGCTGACTTTTCTAGAATAAGACATAGGGTCTCCACCTCTACTAAGAGCAACAGCACTTTGAGTTCCTTTAACCACTATTTCGTTAACAGGTTGTTTAGTTATGTTTTCTTTAACAACACTTCTAGAAACTTCTTTTCCGTCTTCATATACAACTCTATATGTTATATCTTTGCTTCCTTTTTCGCCATATTGTACAGTTTTCTTAAATATGTCTAATATATTATTGTCACTTTGAATTTCAGTAGAATAATCAAGAGCTATGTTTTCAGTTATTTCTTTAGTTTCAACTCTGACTATATTGATGTGCATATCTTCTGTAAGAGTAGATTCTCTGATAGGTTCAACCTTATCCTCTGGTTGGATTGAAATACCTTCTGCTTGTATCATTGAAGCGATATTATCTTCAGCAGATAGGAAGGTTAGATTTTTACCATCTAAATAAACAGTAATGTTTTTTGCTCTTTTAATTGTTATAGTGTCATTTTTATTAAGTAGAGAATCCAAGGCTGGTTCAATTTTATCTTTTTCTCCAAGAGTAATATTATTGGAACTTAAAACCTTTTCAACTGTTTTCCCGTAAGTAGTTATAGTCTGAGTATCATCCCCTATAACTATTGTTATGTTTTTTTGCTTCATTTTAATTACTACGATTAAAGCTATGATTAGTATTGCAGATATTATTATAGCTACAGGCTTTTTGTTACTAAAATTCATTAGTTTTTTCAAATTCGCGCTAATGAAAATCTCCCCCTTTAAGCTAAACTATATAGAAATAATAACTATAAAAAGGAGGCTTGTCAATTTTTATAATAAAAAATAGCGGAATAAAAAATAGCATAGACTTTTATTTGACATATAATGATAATATATGCTATTATAGGGAAAAAAGTTAATTACTAAATTATATGCAAGGAGATGGTATACTGTGGCTAATCGAATTGATAATCCAACAATAATTGCATTAGATGTTACTTATAAATGTACATTAAGGTGTCTACACTGTTTTAACTCAAGTGGAGAACATAAGAATGATGTTCCTGAGTTGACTGACGAAGAAATATTAAAACTTTGCGACGATATAATAAAATTCAATCCAACAACATTATGTTTATGTGGTGGGGAAGCTTTAATTAGAAAAGATTTATTATATAAGGTAATAAAAAAGGTACGAACTGGAACAAAAAAACGTACTTCTATAAATATGGTAAGTAATGGTGAATTACTTACATCAGAAGTTGCTAAAAATTTAAAAGAATCAGGAATAGGTTTAGTTCAGATAAGTTTAGATGGAGCTACTCATGAAACACATGATTGGCTAAGAGGAAAGAAAGGAGCATTTGATAATGCAATTCAAGCAATAAAAAATCTAAGAAACAATAATGTTTCAACGGCTGTTTCATGTACTCCTACTAAAAAAAATATAAATGAATATTCTAATGCTTTAGAATTATGTGAGAGTTTAGGAGTAGAAAGCTTTAGAGCTCAACCACTAATGCTTATGGGACGAGCTGCAAAAAATCTACAAGATTATGTACCTACTTATTTAGATTACATGAAAATACGAAAAGTTTTTAATAATCATTTAAATAAAAATGACAGTACAATTATAACTGAATGGGGTGATCCTATTGAACACCTAACTAGTGCAACAATGGATGGAGACAGAGACAATATATCTATTAATATAGATGCATATGGAAATATAGAAATTTCTCCATATATACCAATAAGGATTGGAAACATAAGAAAATATAGCTTATTAGATTATTGGGATAATGGATTAGATAAAATATGGTCTGTTCCTTTTGTAAAAGAATTGTGCAAAAAAATTAATTCAGCTGATGATATGGAACTAAATAATTTGTATTCATATATGCCTAAAAATTTTATAGATAATCAATTATATATTGATTTAATTGATACAAAGGATTTTAAGTCTTTAACTTTAGAAGATATTCTTAATGAAGGAAGTGTTAAGTGTGTATAAGTATATAATGCTTGAACCTAAAAATGTATTTGATATATCAAATATCATAAAGGAAACTAATTCTAATACTAACTTTTTTATATCACCGTATACAGAAAAAAATGAATTGATAGAGCAAAGCATAAGAGTAGCAATGTTCGACTATAAAGAATTATATTTTGCAACAGTAGAAAAAGAAACTTTTAAGAACATAGTATGTCTAAAAATTTTACCAAATCCACCGTTTAAAAATGCAAGTGCAGAGATTAAAATAATATCTAATATAGATGAATTTAATGATAGATTATTTACTTATATTAAAGGTGAATTAATTAAGTATTTTCCTAATATAAGTAAGATAACTATTTATAATTTCAATAATAAGATAGATAAACTAGTAAATACATTTAAATTTACTAAAGAGTTAACATTACTTAAAGAATTACCAGATGGAAATATAGATGTTTATTCTAATTACTTAATATAAATTAGGAGGAGTTAATTATGTTGATACAAAGTAATAACTTTTACCCAGTATTTTCAGAAGAATATGTAACATATTTGTTAGATGAAGAGAATGGTCAAAGATATTTAGTATCTAAAAAATATAAATCGCTTGATAAATTAGTGTTAAATACTGAAGGGAAAATAATACTTGAAAATTGTACAGGAAAAAATACTGTCAAGGACATAATAAAAAAATTATCAGAAATTTATCCACAAGTTAATATTTCAAGAATAGATACAGATGTAAATAATCTACTATTTACTTGTTGGAGAATTGGGATCATAACCTGGAATGGGTTGGAAGAAGGTGTATTAAGTCCTTATGAAAGCTTATTTAGAGTTAATATTAATGAATATACATGTACACTGTTAACAGATGAAAAGCTTATTGATACTTTTTCTAGTAAAGATAATTTAAAAAGTAAACCTCAGTTTACTCCAAGTTTTATATTTAGCAAAAACACTTTAAGAGATTACTCATTTTATAATATAGAACAGTACTACTTAATCTCAAAGAATAATGAAATGCTTGGGCTATTTAGCTTATCACGTAAAAACAACCTAAGCCTATCCGTAATATTACATTTTTACTATTTTGATGAAAAATTTCTATGCGATACAGAATTAGTATCTAAATTGGTTCAATGGGCAACAGGGATATATTCTACATTTACAAATAAAAAATTCAATAACTTAGAAATACTATCATTAGAAAATGATAGTGAATATAGAAATTTTATTTCTATATTGAATTTCAGATATTTAGGTAATTTAAAGTTTGAAATATTAGAAGAAGATAATACTTTTTCTGATTTGTGTATATATCAAAAACATATTAGATATAAAAATGATATTTAAATATACATGAGTATTTAAATATATAAATCTTAAAAGGGGGAAGTATACATGGGCGAATATAATACTCCAATGATATCTCAGGTAAATAATTCTACACAAGCAATAAAACCTGGTGTAGCAGTTCCGGTTGCTGCAATATATGCTGCTGTTCTAACTACTGTAGCGATTTCTGTTCAATTTGCTGTACAAGCAGGCGCAGTTTTATGGAATGCAGTTGCATTTTGGTAGAATGAAACATTTAATTTAATCAAAAGGCAAGATTATAATAATTTATTATTATCTTGCTTTTTGAATTTAGAAAGTGAGAAAAATAATGAAAAAAAAATCTATATATGCCTATTTTTTTAAGTATAAATATATGTACATTTTATTGTTGTTGTTTATTATTGGGAATTCAATATTAAGCAATATTACATTATTGGTGACAAAAAATATTATAGATAAATCTTTAATTGAATTAAATAAAGAGTATCTTATAAATGGATTTGTTTTGTTTATAATAATTTATATATTAAGTCTATTTATGTCGGGCATAATTGCGATGATAAATGTAAATCTTGAACAAAAAATACTTATAGATCTAAGAACAAAAGTATTTGAAAAAATACTTTCAAAAGAATTTTCATTTTTTCTTGAAAAAGATATTGGAGAAATAATATATAGATTAATAAATGAACTGAATGATATTATTAGTTTTTTACTTAATACATCTATTAAAACAATAATATCATTAGGTAATATTATATTTTTTTTAATAGTAATATTTATTTTGGATAAAGAAATTGCACTTATTTCAAGTGTATTTTTAATAGCATTTTGTATTTGTTTTTATTTATCTGGAAAAAAAGTTTTAAAATATGAAAAGAAGACAATTGAGGAATTTTCTGAAACTAATAATGTAATTACAGATATTATTGGAAACATAAAAACAATTTTATATATGAGACTACAGAATTATAGTAGTAATAAACTACTAATCCAATTAGAAAAGAATAAAACCATAATATATAATTTCACAAGGTTTAAAGTTTTTTTAAATTCATATCTTAGTATAATAAGCTTTGTTCCTTTAATTATCATTTGGATATATGGTGGATTTAAAGTTATAAATGGTTTAATAACAATAGGAACATTAATAGCATTATATGGTTACTATCAACAATTAATAACGCATATAGATGGTCTTAAAACATTTAATACTGAATATCAAAGGTTTAAAGTTAATATAAATAGATTAAACGAAATTACAAATTTTGAAGAATTTGGTGAAAGTAATCTTAAACAAGAAACTATTTCTAATGAAATAGAAAATCTTATACTTTCTAATATTACGATAAAATATAATATAAATATAATAAAGAATTTTTCTAATAACTTTAAAGTTGGAGATATTATCAAAATAAGTGGAAATAATGGAAGTGGGAAAAGTAGCTTAATTAATGTTATAAGTGGTATTATTAAACCAACAGATGGTTTTGTAAAAATAAATAATATTGATATTTCTAAGATTAATTCTGAATCTTTAAAAAGAATATTAGCAATAGTTCCTCAAGATATCCAGCTTTTTTCAACTTCAGTTTTTGAGAATATCAAGCTAGATTCAAATATTAGTAAAAGAGAGATTTTAGAATTGTCAAATAAAATAGGATTTCAAGGGGTTGATGACAAATTTTTAGATAGAGTATTGTTAACTAAAGGTGGGAATCTATCTGGAGGACAAAAACAAAAAATAGCGATACTCAGAGCTCTAATTAGTAAACCTAAAATATTAATATTGGATGAAGCTACTTCTTCTCTTGATACATATTCTAAAAATAACTTAATAGAATATATAGATACTATAAAGGAATCTACAATATGCTTTATAATTTCTCATGATTCAGAAGATTTAAAATTTACAAAGCAAATTAATATATAGAGGAGGTTATTATATGAATAAGACAGAGTTGGTAGTATGCATAATTTTTTTATTAGTTGGGATTTTTACTTCAGGTATAGGATATGTTATAAAATCAACAAAATGTGTAGAGATTATTTCAGGTTATGATTCTAAATTAGACGATAAGGATTTTTTAGCTGATTTATTTGGTAAGAATATGTTAATATTAGGTCTTGTGGAGGTGTTTTCTACGATAGTATATACTATAATAGTAATATATACGGAAAATTATAATTTTCCTATATACTTTACTATAGCAAATATACTAATGTTATTCTTTATATGTTTCAAAATGTATTATAGAATGCAAAAAAATAGAAAATAAATAAATTTAGTAACTATTAAGCTATTAAATGATTTTAGTACAAGTGATATCATTATTTTTAAAAAACTTTCTATTATCACTAGTTTTTGATATATATGTTCTAATTAAGAAAGTACTCTATGAATAAATTACTAACTATATAACTCATATCTAAAAATATACTTACTAAAAATTAAATTACTATAGCTGAATGGTTACAACGGAAGTTAACTTTTCAATTTACGTAAGAAATAGAAATTGTTAACATAAAATTTATTCTTTTGGTATAAATATTACATTAGTTGTATATAATAGGAATAGTGTGTAATCAAGGCTTTACTAAGGAGGCGCAATGGGATGTAGTTGCAATTTTTAGTGGTTTATGATATACTACAATAGCCAAGGTAAATTAAAGATTTAAATACTATTAACAACATTTCTTCTTTTAAGAACAAGTTGTGTGTGTTTAAGATCTTGAGATTAAAAGGAGGAATGTAAGAATGGCTGATAGAACTTTAGTATGTAAAGACTGTGGAAAAGATTTCGTATTCACTGAAGGTGAACAAGAATTCTACAAAGAAAAAGGATTTGAAAATGATCCAGTAAGATGTGCAGACTGTAGAAAAGCAAGAAAAGCTCAAAGCAATAATAACAGAAACTTCAGAAGATAGTAAGTTATAGCCCTATAAGAAGTATTTCTTATGGGGTTTTTTGTTGGCAATCTGCAAAAGAGAATATTTATTAAATAAAAAACAAAAACTGTTTATATAAAGAAAAAATTGAAATATAAACGAGAAGGAAGGAAACTGAATGAGCGAAATAAATTTTAGAGAATTAGGATTAAAAGAGGATGTTTTAAAAGCCATAGATGATATGGGATTTGAGGAACCTTCTAAAATACAAGCACAAGTAATACCTGTATTATTAGATGGATTTGACGTTATAGGGCAAGCACAAACAGGAACTGGAAAGACTTTGGCATTTGGAGCACCAGTACTTAACAATATTACTTCAGCAGGAAATAAAGTTAAGTGTTTAGTTTTAGCACCAACTAGAGAACTTGCAATACAAGTAAATGAAGAATTAGTTAGAATAGCTAAACATACGAGGACTAGAATATTACCTGTATATGGCGGTCAACCTATAGATAGACAAATTAAGGCGTTATCAAGAGGTATAGACATCATAGTTGGAACACCAGGAAGAGTTTTAGATCTTATGAGAAGAAGAGTAGTTGATCTAAGAAACATAGAGTTCCTAGTTTTAGATGAAGCAGATGAAATGCTTAATATGGGATTTGTTGAAGATATAGAAGAAATAATAAAGAATACTAACGAAGAAAGACAAACTTTATTATTCTCAGCAACTATGCCTCAAGAAATAAAGAAATTAGCTAAGAACTATATGAAAGATGATGCTCAACATATATCTATCATAAAAAATGCTATGACAGTATCTACTGTAAGCCAATATTATTATGAAGTAAAACATAGTGATAGAGTTGAATCTTTATGTAGAATTCTAGACGTGGATGCACCCACAGCAGCAATAATTTTCTGTAAGACTAAAAAAGGTGTTGATGAATTAGTAGCATCTATGCAAGCAAGAGGATATAGCGTTGAAGGTATGCACGGTGACTTAAGCCAAAACTACAGAATGAATACTTTAAAGAAATTTAAAGAAGGAAACTTAGAATTCTTAGTAGCTACAGATGTTGCAGCTAGAGGAATAGACGTTGAAAATGTAACTCATGTAATTAACTATGATTTACCACAAGATACAGAATCCTACGTACATAGAATAGGAAGAACTGGTAGAGCTAATAGAGAAGGTGTTGCATACACTTTAGTTACTCCAAGAGAGTATAGAGCGTTAAAGCAAATAGAAAGAATTACAAATAGTAAGATAAAGAGAAAAAATATACCAACAATAGATGATATATTTGAAGCTAAATATAATAACATATACTCAAGAATCAAAGAAACTATTGAAGGTGAAGATTATAGTAAATTTATACCTTTAGCAGAACAAATAGATGAAGAATTCAATTTAGTACAGGTTGCAGCTTCACTTATGCACATAATCTACAATAAAGAAGTTTCTTATGATTATTCAGAAAATAATATAGGATCTACTACTTCTAAAGGAAGATATGAAAGATTATTTGTTAATTTAGGTAGAAAAGATGGAATGAATCCTAAGAGCTTTATAGCATTTTTAGGTGAAGGCTTAAGATTAAAGAAAGAAGATATAGGCGATATAGATATATTTGATAAATACTCATTTATCGATGCAACTGAAGAAGTAGCAAGAGACATAATGAAAAATTGTATAGGTAAGAGAGTTAGAGGAAGAAAAGTAAATATTGAAATCGCTAATTCGAAAAAATAAAATCCATTGGTCGCAAGGATTTGATAAGAGGTTATTCAGTGAATACCCTCTTTTTTTTCATCATATTATAGACATATAGCAAAAGAAAAATTAGAATAATCTTAATAACATAAATTATGAGAACTATGGAGAATTTAAAAGTAAGAAAGGATGAGTGAGATGAATTATAAAGAAGGAACTATATATAGTGGATTTAAATTAGAAAATATTAAAGATTTAAATGAAATAAACTCCAAAGGGTTAGTGTTTACACATGAAAAAACAGGAGCTAAATTAATAAAAATAAGTAATGATGAAGATAATAAAGTATTTGCTATTACTTTTAAGACACCACCAGAAGATAGTACAGGAGTTGCTCATATATTAGAACATTCAGTTTTATGTGGATCTAAAAAATTTCCAAGTAAAGAGCCATTTGTAGAATTATTAAAAAGTTCTTTAAATACATTTTTAAATGCCATGACCTTCGCTGACAAAACAATGTATCCAATTGCTAGTAAAAATAAAAAGGACTTCTTTAATTTAATGGATGTATATTTAGATGCAGTATTAAATCCTAACATATACAAAGAAAAAGAAATATTCATGCAAGAAGGTTGGCATTATGAGATAGATAAAGAAACTGATGAACTTAAGATAAATGGAGTAGTTTATAATGAAATGAAGGGAGTATATTCATCCCCAGATTCCATTATTTCCAGAGCAAGTTCAAGGTCACTTTATCCAGATACTACTTATGGTAATGATTCAGGTGGTAGCCCAGCAGTTATCCCAAATTTAACTTATGATTATTTCGTTAACTTTCATAAAAGATATTATCATCCATCTAATAGTATTATATTTTTATATGGAGACGGCGATACTGATGAAGAATTAGCATTTATAAATGATAATTATCTAAATGAATATTCTTATCAAAATATCCCACCTAACTTAGGTGTTCAAGAAGCTTTTAAAAAACCTAAGGAAATAAAAATGTCATATGGAATTTCAAACGATGATGAAGTTAATAATAAATCCTATCTTTCTCTTAACTATTCAATAGGCAGAGCATTAGATAGAGAATTAGTTTTATCCTTTGAAATTTTAGAATATATACTACTTACTGCTAATAATGCGCTCCTAAAAAATAAATTAATAAATAGTGGTATAGTTAAGGTAGTTACAGGAAGGTTTGAAGGTGGAATAAAACAACCATATCTTAATATAACTATTAAAAATACAGATGAAGAAAATAAAGCAAGTATAATAAATAAAATAGATGAAATTTTAACTGATATAAGCAAGAATGGAATTCCAGAGGATTTTATAACTGGAGCTGTGAATAGAAAAGAATTTGAATTAAGAGAAGCTAACTTTGGAGGATATCCAAAAGGCCTTATATATGGAATTACAGTTCTAGAAAGCATGATTTATGGAGGAGAACCTTTTTTAAACTTAGAATATACGGACATAATTAAGTCTATAAGAGATAAATCATCAAAAGGATACTTTGAAGGATTAATTAATAAATACATTTTAAGTAATAATCACAAAACCATAATAAGCATGACTCCAGAAAAGGGATTAACTGAAAAAACTGAAATAGAACTTAAAGAGAAGCTTAAGGATATAAAGGCTACTTTTACAGAGGATTATATAGAAAATATTAAAAAAGATGAAGAGAAATTAAGAAAAAGACAAATTACTCCGGACACTAAAGAACAGTTAGATACATTACCTAAGCTAACTTTAGAGGATATATCTAAGGATGTAGAGAAGATAACTTTAGTTGAAAAGAATATAGAAGGAATTAAAACTTTATTTACTCCTATGTTTACAAATAAGATTTCATATATAAAGTTAATCTTTGATGGAAGAGTAATAAATAAGGAAGAAGGTCAATATCTAGCTTTACTTTCATTTTTATTAGGAAGAATAAATACTCAAAATAAAAGCTATGAAGAACTTACAAATGCTATAAATATGAGTACAGGAGGAATAAGTTATTCCGCAAGAAGTTTTTATAAAAAAGATAATAAACAAGACTTCGTACCAGCACTTGTAGTAAACGGTAAAGCTCTAAGTTCTAAGGTTTCTAACTTACTTGAACTTATGACTGAGGTAGTAACTGAAACTTCATTTGAAGACAATACAAGAATACTTCAAATAGTAAGAGAGATAAAGTCAAGATACGAGGGTGCTATGGTGGCATCAGGAAATGTTCTTGGTAGTTTAAGAGTTTTAAGTTATATGTCACCTAGAGGATATTTTGAAGACTCTATTGGAGGTATAGGATTATATAAATTTATATGCAACATAGAAAAGACATTAGAGAGTGATCCAAAGAGTGTTACTAATAAGTTGAGAGAAATAGCAGATACAGTTTTCAATATTAATAATTTAACTATATCTTTTACAGAGGAAGAGGAAAACATTTCTTTAATAGAAAATAATGTACAGATATTAAAGAAAGGACTAATTGATAAACAAGTTAAAAACCAAGATTATAATTATAAACTTGAAAAAATGAATGAAGGATTCTTAACACAAGCAAACATAAACTATGTTACTTTAGGTGGCTGTTATTTAGATAAAGGATTTAAGTATTCAGGAAATATGAGAGTATTAAATACAATACTTAATTTTGATTATCTATGGAGTAAAGTAAGAGTTGAAGGTGGAGCTTATGGAGTAAGGGTCAATTTAAGTAAAGATGGATTCTTGTATTTTAGCTCATATAGAGATCCTAATATTACAAAAACATTTGATGCATATAAAGGCACTGTAGAGTATTTAAAGAACTTTAATGCAACTAAAGAAGAGATGGTGAAATATATCATAGGAACTGTAAGTAAATTAGACGTTCCTTCTAATCCAGATAGTAAAGCAGATAAAGCTATAGTAGAATATTATGCAGGATACTCGGAAGAAGATTTAATAAGAGAAAGAGAACAAGTTATAAATACCACATTAGAAGACATTAAAGCTTACGGCAATCTTATAGAAGAAAGTTTAAAAGATAATTGTATAGTAGTAGTGGGAAATGAATCTCAAATAAGATCTACAGAAACTACATTTAATCATTTAGAAAACCTAATTAAATAGAAAATATAAAACTGCCCAATATAAATATTGAGCAGTTTTATTTTATCTATGATTTTTCATGGCTTTAATCCCTAAAACAAAAGCGAGAGTACCTACTCCTACTAAAGCCAAGTGTTTTTTGCTAATGCAATAATCATGGGAGCAACAAGATATGTTAATATTATCTTCATCCATTCCCATTTCCATAGAAACAGAGTTTTTGAAATCTTTTAACTTATCTTTAAGATAATCTACGGCGCCATTCATTTCTTTAAAGTATTTTTCACTCATATGGCATTCGCAATCATCTTCGCATTCTCTATGTCTTATTTTAGGAATTTTTGTTCTTCTAGATAAAGAAGAGTATTGTTTATCTAAGTTAACACCAAAACTACTGTACATATTAATCACCTCAATATATAGTCTAACCAAATTTTATTAATATTAATTATATAAAAGTAAAGGATTTTATTATAAAATTAAATTATAGGTTTTAGTATACTGGTATCTTTAAAGAAATAAGAGGATAAAATACTAAAAGAAAAATTATTTTAGAAGGAGGGAAGCCTTTGAGTAATGAGAGAAGACTTAAATTTAGCGGATTAGTTAATTTTAGAGATTTAGGTGGATACAAAACAAAGGATGGAAAAACTATAAAATGGGGCAAATTATACAGGTCTGATGGATTAAATTCACTAACTGATGAGGATAAGGTATCCTTTCTTAATCTAGGAATTAAGAGCATATTTGATTATAGAACCAAAGAAGAGGTGGATAAGAAGCCTGATCCTATACTTGATGGAACAGAGTATGTAAATATATCTGCCATGACCTTAGAAGATGGCAATGAAGTTAATTTAGATATGAAAGATCTAGCTAAAAACCTAGAACAAATAAGAGCTATAAAAAATCCATTAGATATACTTGGAAAAAGATATATACAAATGGCTTTCGGAAATGAAGCTTATAAGAAGCTAATAAATTATGCTTTAGATGAAGATAAATATCCAATACTTCAACATTGTGCTGCTGGTAAAGATAGAACTGGTATAGGGGCAGCTTTATTATTACTTGCAATAGATGTACCAGAAGAAACTATAATCGAAGATTATCTTTTATCTCAAGAATATTTTTATGAATCAAATGAAGCTTATAAAAAAAGTATAAAGGATATAGAAAAGTATCCAGAGGTAGAATATCTCTTAGATGCTCTTATGGGGGTAAGGAGAGAGTATATTGAGGGATTTTTATCAGCAATAAAAGAAAGATATGAAAGTATAGACGAGTATCTAGAAGAAGAATTTGGTCTTACTAAGGAAAAGAAAATAAAGCTTAAAAATATGTTGTTAGAATAGAAAAACAGATGGTTCTTTCCTAGAATCATCTGTTTTAATATGTTAATTTACAGTTGAAGATTTATACTCTATTAATGCTTTTGCTAATTGATCAGCACAGGATGTTCCTTTTTGCTTACAATCAATCCCTTGAAGTTTAGATATAACTGTATCAATATCTAGTCCTTCTACTAAAGCACCTAAAGCTTGTAAATTTCCATTACAGCCAGCAACGTAAGAAACATTTTTTAGTTTATTATCCTCAACATCAAAAGATATTTCTCTTGCGCATACACCTGAAGTTGTATATTTCATTTGTTATTCCTCCGAATTTATTATATAGTTGCTATCATTTCTATTTCGATTTGTGCGTCTTTTGGAAGCTTGGCTACTTGTACTGCACTTCTAGCAGGTGGATTTGCTGAGAAGTATGTTGAATAAACTTCATTCATTTTAACAAAATCATTCATATCTGCTAAAAATACAGTTGTTTTAATTACATTATCTAAACTTGTACCAGCTTCTTCTAATATTGCTTTACAATTTTCTAAAGATTGTTTAGTTTGATCTTCTATAGATGAAGGCATTGATCCATCTATAGGATTCAAAGGAATCTGTCCAGATGTGTATACTAAGTTTCCTATTTTTACTCCTTGAGAGTAAGGGCCTATAGCTCCAGGAGCTTTGGAAGTAGATATAATTTCTTTTTTCATTACTAACTCCTCCTAAGATTATATTGTTTAAGATAGATTTTAACATAGTAAAATAATCATTTCAATAAAGCTTAAATATAGATAAGAGAAAACAAAAAAATTACAGTTTACAGAAAACTAAAGTTTTTAGTAGATATTTATTGAATAATTAAAGAATTACTTTAAAATATAATATATGATAGTGTGACTGTGTAGAATTAGGGGATGAAATAAATGCGAGTAAAACTAGAAGAAATAATGGAATCATTGGTTATAACTGTAAGCTTAAGTGAGATAGCCACAAACACTACAATTAGAGAATATATAAATGGAGTAAAAACAGATAGGGTTAAAGGTGATTATATAAGTCATGCTAAGGGAACGGCTTTCATAGCATTAAAAATTTCAAGCGAAATGAATTTACAATTAAGTTTGAAGAAAGATGCATATATATCTTCATATCTCCATGATCTAGGATTAGCTAAAGTTGCATTTAGAGAGGCTAACGAAGAAAAAATCTTAATGAATCACTGCGAGGACGGTTCGAAATTAATTAGAGGAATTCCTCACATAAAACATTTAGAAGATTATATAAAATATCATCATGAAAATGTTGATGGAACAGGCCCTTTTGGAAAAGTAGGTAAAGATATCCCCTTAATTAGTCAAATAATTAGAGCAAGTGATTTAATAGAAACTCACAATCACTTGATTGATAAAAGAGAACATAAAGAGTTATTTAAATTGCTAGCAAGTAACTTGGAGAGTTTTATTTCTGATGAAGTTATAAAAGCAGTGAATAGTATTACATCAGATGAAGAATTTTGGGATGTATTAAATAATGAAAATGCTAGAGATTTATGGTTAGAACAAAATAAACCCTTAATTAATGATGTCTTGAATGATGATGAATTTCAGGAAGTAGCTGAAGTTTACGCTGAAATAATAGACTCTAGAAGTTCCTTTACTGCAAGACATTCTAGAGGTATAGCTGAGATGGCTTATCGTATAGGTCGATATAAAGGATACGAAGAAACTAAATGTATAAAACTTAAAATAGCGGGTTTATTACACGATATAGGAAAACTAGCAGTTCCTAAAGAGTTTATAAATAAAAATGGAAAACTTACTGAAGATGAATTTACCATAGTTAAAAGTCATGTTGATTATACTTATAGTGTTCTTAAACCATTGACAAGCATTAGTGAAGTAACAGAATGGGCAATAAGTCACCATGAAAAACTTGATGGAAGTGGTTATTCAAGAAAACTTTTAGCAGAGCAATTAGGAGAAGAACAAAGACTATTAGCAGTTTGTGATATATATCAAGCTCTTACAGAAGACAGGCCTTATAGAAAAGGAATGGAGAAAAGTAAGGCTCTAGATATAATAGGTGAAATGGTTAAAGATAAAAAGATATGCACATCTGCATACGAAGATTTAAAATCTACTCTTCTGCTTACGAAGATCTAAAGTCTACTCTTCTGCTTATGGGGATTTAAAGTCTATACTGATACATATTAAATCTTAAAAACTGTATTAATGTATATAATAACTTTAAATATAAGCCTAGGATTTTAATCCTAGGCTTATATTTATACTTTTAAAGGCTGCTTTTCTTTAATTATTATGTGGATATCTTCATTAACTTTGGTTATAGCATCTATATATTTTGAGAAAGATAGGTCATAGGATTTAGTAAGTAATGCTTTAATTTCATCTGTTCCTAAGAAATAAATAAACTCTTCACCTGAACCATATCCATCTCCAATAGGAACTACTTTGTTAGTTGAAACAATAGTACAAGTAGCCTTATCTATGTTGTCATCTAAAAAGTTTAAAAAACCTTCTATCTCATAGAAAGGAATTAAATCAGGACTAATAAATACCTTAGCCCAAAATGGATCATTTTTTGCATTAATCTCGTATTTATTTACCCAGTAAAAATCTTTAAAAGTGTTTTCTATTCTAGCTTTTAAGTCTCCAGGATTAATAACTCTTCTCTCCAAAACAATCACCAACCTTTCTTATATATTTTTAGATAAAAAGCTTGGACGTATACCTTGGAATAATTGGTGATTAAAAATAGATGCTTTTGAAAATACTACACTTATGAATAGAGTACTAAGGAGGAAAATAGTATGGATTTTACAGCAAACTTTCCAAAAAAATTTCCTGAGCAACATCAAAATATCCAACCAGGGATAGAAAAGGAAATGAACCCTACACCAATTTTTAAGTCAGAGGGTTATGGAATTATAAATGGAAAATTAAAAGATAAAGTTGCAGTAATTACAGGTGGAGATAGCGGAATAGGAAAAGCTGCAGCTGTAGCTTTAGCCAATGAGGGAACAGATATAGCTATAATATATAACAATGAAAGTAAGGACGCAGAGGACACAAAAAAGGAGATAGAAAAAGCAGGCCGTAAATGTGTTTTAATAGCTGGAGATATAAAAAATAAAGATTTCTGCAATAAAGCTATTGAGAAAGTAATAAGTTCTTTAGGAAAGATAAATATACTAATAAATAACGCAGCTGTTCAATATGAACAACAAAATATAGAAGATATAACAGAAGAACAACTAAAAAAGACTTTTGAAACAAATATTTTTGGAACTTTTTTTATGACTCAAGCAGCTATAGCTCATCTTCAAAAAGGAGATTGTATCATAAATACCACATCAATCACAGCATATAGAGGGCATGAAACTTTAATTGATTATTCTTCAACAAAAGGTGCTTTAACTAGTTTTACTAGATCATTAGCCATGAACCTTGTATCTAAAGGAATTAGAGTGAATGCTGTAGCACCAGGACCAGTTTGGACTCCACTTATTCCTGCCTCATTTGATGAAAAAAAGGTTGGGAATTTTGGAACAGATAATAAGCAAGGAAGAGCTGCTCAACCTGTGGAATTAGCAGGTGCCTATGTGTTTTTAGCATCCCAAGAAGCATCCTTTATAACAGGAACTACTATACATGTTAATGGTGGCGATATGGTAATGTCATAAAGCAGAATAATTATATATTTATTTAATGGTTATATGTTATAATATATAAAATATTTTGTTTAGGAAAAGCAAGGGGGCTTTAAATTGAATTGGGGAAGAAATATAGTAAAAGAAAGTAAAAGAATAGTAGTTAAGGTAGGGACATCTACCTTAACTTATGATAATGGTAAGATAAATTTAAAAAGAATTGATAAGCTGGCTATGGTGTTAGCAGATTTAAGAAATCAAGGTAAAGAAGTGGTATTAGTATCTTCTGGAGCAATTGGGGTTGGGTGTAGTAAGCTTAATCTAGTAGAAAGACCTAATACTATTAGAGAAAAACAGGCAGTAGCAGCAGTTGGACAGTGCGAACTTATGCATATTTATAGTAAGTTTTTTGGTGAATATGGAAACGTGGTTGGACAAGTTCTTTTAACAAGAGATGTAGTGGAAGATGAGCATATAAGAAACAATGTTATCAATACCTTTGAAACACTTTTAGAAAAAGGCGTAATTCCAATAGTTAATGAAAATGATACTGTATCTATAGATGAGATAGAAAACATATGTAATTTTGGGGACAATGATAATCTTTCTGCAATTGTAGCAAAGCTAATTAAAGGAGATTTACTTATTATATTATCTGATATAGACGGGTTTTATGATTCAGACCCTAGACATAATGAAGATTCAAAGATGATTAAAGAAATATATGAGGTAAACAAAGAACTAGAAGAATTTGCAGGTGGCGCAGGGTCGTCTCAAGGAACTGGTGGAATGAAAACAAAACTTGCTGCGGCTAAGGTAGCTTTAGATGCAGGAGTTAATATGATATTAACAAATGGTAAAGATCCAGAGATATTATTTGACATTCTTGAAGGACAAGATTTAGGTACGCTATTTATAAATAAAAGGGGGCTAATTAATGAGTAATTTAATTGAAATGGGAAAAGAAGCTAAGAAAGCTTCAAGATTTTTGGGGAATTCATCTACAGAAGAGAAAAATAAGGCATTAAAAAAGATTGAAGAGTTCATTCTTTTAAGAAAACATGAAATAATAGCTGAAAATGAAAAAGATTTAGAAGTCGCAGAAGCAAAAGGTACATCAAAAGCTATGCTTGATAGATTAAGACTTACAGAAGCTAGAGTAGAAGAAATGGCAGTAGGAGTAGGTCAAGTGGTTTCATTACCAGATCCAATAGGAGAAGTAGTGAGTATGTGGAAAAATCATGCGAACTTACAAATAGGTCAACAGAGAGTTCCTCTAGGGGTTATAGGAATAATATATGAAGCTAGACCTAATGTTACATTGGATGCAGCAGTGCTTTGTTTAAAAACTGGTAATGCCACTATATTGAGAGGTGGAAGTGAAGCTATTAACTCGAACAAGGCAATAGTTAAGGTTATAGGCGATGCTTTAGAAGAAGTTGGGTTCCCAAGAAACTCAGTTCAGTTAGTTGGAGACACTAGCAGAGAAGTAGCTAAAGAGATGATGAAATTAAATAAGTATATAGATGTATTAATACCAAGAGGTGGAGCAGGATTAATAAAAACAGTGGTTGAAAATGCAACAGTTCCAGTAATAGAAACAGGCATAGGCAATTGTCATGTGTATGTTGATGGGGACGCAGACTTAGATATGGCTAAAAAAATACTTATAAATGCAAAATGTAGTAGACCATCAGTATGTAATGCCTGTGAAACTTTACTAGTACATGAAAACTTAGCTGAAAAATTTTTACCATTAGTTTATGAAGGCTTAAAAGAATATGATGTTGAAGTTAGAGGATGCGAAAGAACTCTAAAGATATTACCTGATGTAGTAAAAGCAACTGAAGAAGATTGGGATACAGAATTCCATGATTATATACTTGCGGTGAAAGTTATAGATTCTTTAGAAGAAGCTATAGAGCACATTAATACTCATGGAACAAAACATTCAGAGGCTATTGTAACTAACAATTACTTTAATTCTCAAAAATTCTTAAAAGAAATTGATGCAGCAGCGGTATATGTTAATGCATCAACAAGATTCACAGATGGTTTTGAGTTTGGATTTGGGGCAGAGATAGGAATAAGTACTCAAAAACTTCATGCAAGAGGCCCAATGGGGTTAAAAGAATTAACAACTATAAAGTATATAATCTACGGCGAAGGCCAGATTAGGTAAACCTTATTACTGTAGAGGCTTCTTCTCAAGCCTCATTAAAGTCATTTTAATTAAATTAATTATGCTTATTAAAAAGTTAAAAAGCTAAAAAGGAAAATCTAACAGTAATAATGAAAGAAAAAAATAAATAAATCTATAAAAAAGAACTGTCGCACTAATTATTTAGTGCGACAGTTCTTTTGAATTTAATTAGTTTTTTATAATTCTATAGCATTGAATTAATATAGTTGGAGCTAATGCAAGTCCAAATATTTGTGCTAAGTTAGTTAATGTTATAGTAGAAACTAAGAATAAAGAACTTAGTGGGGTTATAAATAATATAGCTAATAATAGAGCTAAACCTGTAAGTATAGCGTACCAAATATATTGGTTAGTAAATAACCCTGTCTTAAGTATAGATTCTTTTCCTCTGCAGTTAAAGCTGTGAAATAATCTAGCTAAACATAAAGTTGAGAATGCGAGAGTGCTTGCTAAGTGCCTGTCCCCTGTATTCAATCCTATATAGTAAGCAACCATTGTAGCTATTGTTATTAACACGCCTTCACTTAAGATGCTTTTCATAAAATCTTTAGTTAATATAGAAGCATTGGCTTTTCTAGGTTTTTCTTTTAATAAATCCCCTTTTGGTTTATCTACACCTATAGCTATAGCTGGTAAACTATCAGTTACCAAGTTTATAAATAGTAAGTGAACTGGTTCAAAAGGAAGTGGTAAACCCATAACTGAAGAATATAATACTGATAAAATACCAGCAGTATTTCCAGATAACAAGAATTTTATTGAGTTCTTGATGTTAGCATATATATTTCTTCCGTTAGCAATAGCCTTTACTATAGTAGCAAAGTTGTCATCTGTTAATATCATGGAAGATGCGTCTTTAGATACCTCAGTTCCTGTTATACCCATAGCAATACCTATATCTGCTTGCTTAAGAGCAGGAGCATCATTAACACCATCTCCAGTCATAGCTACTATCATTCCTAAATCTTGCCATGCACGAACTATTCTTATTTTATGTTCAGGAGTAACTCTTGCATAAACAGAAATCTTAGGAACTAATTCTTTAAGTTGTTCATCAGATATTTTGTCTATTTCTATTCCTTCTATGGCTTCAGAATCATTTTGAAGAATTCCTATCTCTTTAGCTATAGCAGAAGCTGTAATTTTATGGTCACCAGTAATCATAACAGGTTTAATTCCAGCTGATTTACAGTCTTCAACTGCTTTTGCTGATTCTTCTCTAGGTGGATCTATCATAGCCACTAATCCTACAAAAGTATAGTCAAATTCATCTTCTAAAGATATGTCTGTTTCAGCAGGAAGATTTTTATAAACTAATGCTAAAACTCTTAGACCTCTTTTTGAGAAGTTCTCATTAGCAGTTTCGATTATAGTTCTATCTTCAGGAGTTAAATCTCTTATACCTTCAGAAGTTTCTATGTGATTTATTCTATTAAGTAGTACATCTACTGCACCCTTAGTTATTAATCTATAAGAAGAATTAATTTTATGGGTTGTACTCATAAGTTTCCTGTCTGAATCAAATGGTATTTCACTTAATCTCTTATAAGAATCTCTAATTTCTTCTTCAGTCTTTGAATATTCAGAAGCAAGTTTTACAAGAGCTATCTCTGTAGGGTCACCTATTTCATTACCAGACTTTATAGAAGAATCATTACAAAGTGTTAAAGAATTAAGGAAAAAGCTATGTAAGTCATTAGATAAATTTAATTCATTGCTTTTTAAAGTAGAATTATCTATATACAACTCTTTAACTTTCATCTTGTTTTGAGTTAATGTTCCAGTTTTATCTGAGCAGATTATTGAAACAGAACCTAAACTTTCAACAGATTTCAGCTTTTTAACAATAGCACCTTCGTGAGCCATTTTTTGAGTTCCTAAAGCTAAAACAATAGTTACTATAGAACTTAATGCCTCAGGAACAGCAGCAACTGCAAGAGCAACAGAGAACATTAATGAGTCTATTATTGGTAAGCCTCTATAAATATCTACTAAGAAAATAACCAAACAAATAACAAGTATACCGATTGTAAGCTTTTTACCAAAATCATCTAAGCTTATTTGTAAAGGTGTTTTCTTTTCTTGAGTATTTTTAAGTAATTGAGCTATTTTACCTATTTCTGTATCCATACCAGTTCCAGTTATCAATACAGTTGCTCTTCCATAAGTTACAAGAGATCCTGAGAAAACCATGTTTTTTCTATCAGCTAAAGGTATATTTTCGTCGTTTATTACTTCAGAATGTTTATCAATGTTTAAAGATTCGCCAGTTAGTGAACTTTCATTAACTTGAAGTGAAAAGTTTTCTATAATTCTACCATCAGCAGCTATAAAATCTCCAGCTTCTAGAAGAACAATATCTCCAGGTAAAACCTCTCTAGATGGTATTTCTATTTTTACCCCATTTCTGATTACTTTAGAATTTGGAGCTGAGAGAGCCTTTAAGCTTTTTAATGAGGCTTCCGCTTTTACATGCTGTATTGTACCAAGTAAGGCATTAACAATAAGTACTATTAGAATTACTATAGTACTTTCTTTATTTCCTACAGCAAAAGATACTATTGAAGCAGCTAGTAATACCCCAACAATAAAATCCTTAAATTGTTCTAGGAAAATTACTATTAGACTTTTTCTTTCGCTTTCAATAAGTTCGTTAAAACCATGTTTATTTCTTAATGAGTCCAAAGAGCTTGAATCAAGTCCGTCATTAGACGTATTAAATTCGTTAAATAATTCATTGCTGGTCTTATTAAAATAATTTTTCATATTGAATCCCCCTTTTTTGTAATAAAAAAGACCTTTAATATAATTCCTAATTTACAAAGAATTATATTAAAAGTCTCGTAACCTAAATTATTAGGTACACAACACCAGACTAAAAATAGTCGTACTGTTGATGGTGTGTTTGGAACTACTCCCTTTTAATCAAGTTTTAATTACCTTATAAAGTTATCATATATAATTTAAAATGTCAATATATATATAATTTTACTTTAAACATAACAAAAAGGTTTAGTCAATAGACTAAACCCAAAGCAGTTAGTCATTAATCTTTTTTCGCATCTTTTCCTGCTTTTTAAGAACATCGGATTCACTTAATCCAGTTTCTTCAACTATTTGAGCTAAGCCTATGTTTTTTTCAAGCATATCTCTTGCTTGTTCCATTTGTTTTTCATGCATTCCTTTTCTAACCAATCAGAATCACTCCTTTCTAACACCTACATAAAATATTGTTTTCATTTATCAGTTATTTTACCCGTAATATTGTGATAGAATATTTTGTATAAAGTGAAGGGAAACGAAATTATGAAAGAGTATACTTTAATTACAGGTGCTACTTCAGGTTTAGGCTATGAATTTTCAAAAATTTTTGCTCAAAACGGAAATAATCTTATACTTATAGGAAGAAGATTTGAAAAGCTTCAAGAGATAAAAAGAGAGTTAGAAAATATCAATAATATAAAGATAGAAATTATTTCTATAGATTTGTCTAAAAAGGAATCTGTGGATTACATATATGATTTTGTGAACAAAAAAAATATCTTTGTGGATAATTTAATAAATAATGCTGGTTTTGGATCTTATGGAGCATTTTATAAAGTTGAAGAAGCCAAAGATTTAGAGATGATCGATGTGAATATTTATGCATTAACTAAATTAATAAAAAAATTCCTTCCGAGAATGATTGAAAAAAATAAAGGTGGGATTCTTAATGTAGCTTCTACAGCAGCTTTTGCACCAGGAGTTAATATGAGTGTTTATTATGCAACTAAGGCATATGTTTTATCCTTAACAGAAGCATTATATGAAGAGTGTTTAGGCTATGATATAAAAATTATGGCTTTATGTCCAGGAGCAGTAAAGACAGAGTTTCAGCAAATAGCTAAAGTAGAAAAGTCGGATATTTCGAAAAGTAATCTAATGGATGCTACTTATGTAGTAAAGAAAGCGTATGAAGAATTTACTTATAAAAAAAGTGCTTTATTAGTGCCAGGTTTTAAAAATAAATTGTTAGTTCAAGCTGTGAGATTTATGCCTAGGTGGGTTACTAGAAAAATCATAAAGAAAGTAAATAAAGGATAACTTTTAAATATTGTTATCAAATCATAATAATATGACGTTAAGATACTGTATAGTTCTTAACGTCATAAACACAAAGTTATATTTTTACTGATTGGAAGATTTCTTTTGATATATCTTGTAAAATAGAAAAGTTCTTTTTATCGGGACAAACAACAGCAATTTCTTCAATTCCTATATGAGAATCTAAAAAAATCTTAACTTCCTCTAAAGCTATGAAGGCCATTTCCTCTACAGGAAAGCAGTATACTCCACTATTTATAAAAGGAATAGCTATATTTTTTATTGGATGTTTATCAATATAATCTTGAGTCGAAAGAGTTAAGTCCTTTACTAAATGAGAAAATCTATTTTCATGTAATCTTCTTTGTTGTCTTTCAATCGCCTCTAGTGTTTGTTTTAGATATATATCTTTGTAATCAATACATAAACCTAAAGCATTTTTATAAGCATTTCTTAAAATTGTATGTTCATTATGTGTACCTCCCTGCCAAATAGGATTGACCATATGAATAATCCAGTAGATACCATTATCAGCTAAATTATAGGATTTAGTTATCTTAGCATATCCAGACTTACAACCTTCAAGGGATTTACACTCTTTTAATAGACTATCGCCGCAGGATCTATGGATTACTCCGTCTATCCCACCTCCCCCTAATAAAGAAGAGTTTGCATTATTTATGATGGCGGTATAGTTTTCTTTAGTTATATCACCTAAAATTAATTTCAACTTACCCATAATATCACCCTTTTATTATTAAAAATATATAACACTATTAGTATATCCATGATATACCATATAATATGTATAATAATGGCTGTATTAAATAAAATAATTTAAATATACAAAGAAGAGAAAGTTCCTTTAATCATTGATATAATTGGTAAATATTGATAGACTTAACTTAATAAATAATTGATAAGAGGTGAAATAATGTTAGAAATAAAGGGATTAAGTAAAAGATTTAAGAGTGTGAATGTAGTCGACAAACTTTCGTTTACAGTCAATGAAGGTGAAATAGTAGGACTACTTGGAGAAAATGGTGCAGGTAAAACTACAACTTTAAGAATGATATCTACCATGCTAAAACCAACAGAAGGTAGTGTGGTGGTTAATGGATATGATGTTATAAAACAACCAGATAAGGTTAGAAATGAAATAGGAATATTATTTGGAGGAGATGTAGGTATATATGATAGATTAACTGCTAAGGAAAATATTCAGTATTTTGGTAGGTTATATGGAATGACTGATGATGAAATAAATAATAGAATAAAGGAGTTATCTAAGGATTTAGATATGCAAGAATATATAGATAGGAGAGCCGGTAAGTTTTCTAGAGGTATGAAACAAAAGGTTTCTATAGCAAGAACAATAGTACATTCGCCAAAGGTAATGTTGTTTGATGAACCTAGTACAGGATTAGATGTTTCTGCGGCTAGAGTTATACATGACTTTATAATTAAGTGTAAGGGAGAAAATAAAACAATTCTATTATCGTCTCATTCTATGAGGGAAGTTGAAAAACTTTGTGATAGAGTAGTAATAATTAATAAAGGAAAACTTGTAGAACAAGGCACTGTAAATGAGTTGAAAACAAGATACAAAAATGAAGACTTAGAAGAAGTTTTTGTAGGGCTGATAGGGGGTAAAAATAATGAATAATTTTTGGGTTATTTTAAAGAAAGAATTAAAAGATATATTCAGAGACAGAAAAACTTTGATATTCACTATATTACTTCCAGTAATAATATATCCAGCAATGTTTAAGATATTAGATGTGACAATGAAAGATACCGTTAGCTCTGTAGAGAAAAATGTTACTTTAGCCTATAGAGGAGACAAAGAGTCTTCACTATATAAGATTATGGACAATATGGATAACATTACTATAGATGAAAGTGGTGATGAAGAAGATAAATTAAAAAAAGGAGATATATCTCTTATAATAGATGTTCCAAAGGATTTTGATAATCAAGTTATTAATGAGAAAAAGAGTGATGTTAGCATAATTTATGATGAAGATTCAAATAAGTCTAAAATAGCTTCGTCTATGATAAGAGAAGTATTTAATGAGTATAGCAAAAGTATAGTAAATACAAGATTACAGCAAAAGGGGATAGATAGTGAAATCTTGACTCCATTTGAAATTAAAGAAGAAACGCTAAGCAAGCAAGAACAAAATGCAATGGGTTATGCTATTTTGAGTATGCTTCCTACTTTGATAATTATACTTATGATAAGTCCTACTATAGGAATAGCTGCTGACTTAGTTGCTGGAGAAAAGGAAAGAGGAACTTTTGAACCTTTATTATCTACATCCGTAGGAAGAACTTCTATATTTTGGGGTAAGCTTGTAGCTATATCATCTATAGCACTAATAACATTGATAACTAGCTTGGCAACTATGATTGGAACCACTATATATATGTTCTCAAGTGGTGGTAATATGACCATTCCAATAGGTGCATTTGGGGTTATAGGAATAGTAGCTATATTTGTCTTAATAGCTTTAAGTTCCTTAGAAATAGCCATAAGTATATTTGCTCGTTCTATGAAAGAAGCCAATACTTATCTAGGGGGCCTATTATTACCAGTAATGATTTTAACTTATATTCCATTTATGATGGATGCAAAAAGTATAGGTTTTATGTTTTTCAATATACCTATAGTTAATTCTGTGGTTGTTATGAAAGAAGCTATGGCAGGAATATTTGATCCTATGCACATAGGATTAGTCTTGGGGTGGCATGTTATATATATAATAGCGGCAGTATTGTTTGCAAAATATATGTTTTCAAAGGAAGAGGTTGTTTTTAGATCTTAATCTAAAGTTAAGGAGCAAT
Source organism: Clostridium sp. UBA1652 (assembly GCF_002320975.1). NCBI lineage: Bacteria > Bacillati > Bacillota > Clostridia > Eubacteriales > Clostridiaceae > Clostridium > Clostridium sp. UBA1652. The sequence goes on along the minus strand of NZ_DCLI01000092.1, from coordinate 148,598 downwards.
TATGAGACTAGAAAGAGATTTTTTTGCAAGAGATACTTTGATTGTTGCAAAAGAGTTATTAGGAAAAGTTATAGTTAGAGAAATAGATGGTGTAAGATTATCTGGGAAAATAGTAGAAACAGAAGGATATATAGGATCTATAGATAAAGCTTCTCATGCCTATGGAGGTAAAAAGACTCCTAGGGTGGAGCCCTTATATGGAGAGCCTGGGATCAGCTATGTTTTTTCAATATATGGAATGTATGAATGCTTTAATGTCATTTCAAAAGAAAAAGGATCTCCAGAAGGGATACTTATAAGGGCAGTTGAACCCATAGATGGACTTGAGAAAATAGCTCAAAATAGATTTCGTAAATCCTATGATACTCTTACTGCTAAAGAAATAAAAAACCTTACAAATGGACCATCTAAATTGTGTATAGCTCTGGAGATAAATAAGAAGGTGCATAATTTTATGGATTTAGTAAGCTCCAAAGAACTGTATATAGAGGATGGGGATATAATTAATTCATCTGATATAGTTGAAACAACTAGGATTGGAATTGACTATGCAGAAGAGGCTGTTGATTTTCCATGGAGATTTTATGTGAAAAATAATATTTATGTATCCAAAAAATAGATATTAGGTGAATAGAAAAAGATGATTAACATTTTAAATTATAGAAATGTTAATCATCTAAATCTATTAATGTTCATGTTTAATAGCAGATAAAACTATCTATCCTATTTAAATCTAAACCGAAATAGACCCATCTCCATCCTGCCCATCTCCATCCAGCAATAGATTTAGGACCCACGTAAGTTAAATAAGACCAATAGGAGTAGTCATTTTTTTGCCAAATATAAACGAACTTTCGTATACAAGGTTTCATAGACCCTGGATCTACGGCTTTGGTTTGAGCAGAACTCGTTAAACTAACGGCTTTTTTATCATTTTTGGACGGAATGAAATTAGGTGGTTTACTCATAGGACCTTGAACACCTTGAGGATTTTGAGAGTCAAAAGGAGCTTGAGAAATAGGATTTCCTAGAAATGGAGGAGGAGCTTGTTGTTCTCTAAAATCTCCGCCAAATTCTTCTTCTGAATCAACAATGCTAAAAAGTGCTGGAATTACATAATTAACATCCATTTCAAATTCGCCTACTTCATCAACTTCCTCATCTAAAGAGAAATATCTTACACTTGCAGAATCAAAATTACAATTGTCTTTTGAAATGTACATAAATGCTTCCTTATGAATTAATCTCATAAACAATATATGTTATATACCTTAATGTGTTACAAAAAGGGAAATGAAAAAGTTACTATGTTGATATAGTAAAAATTATTTGACATAATTGGTGGAATAGATAATAATAAAGATGGCTTTAAAATAAGACAAGACCTTTATTAAGACTAAAGGCAAAAATGGTTACTTCTATAAACAAGGAAGTAACCATTTTTTTTATATATTTAATTATCAATTTAAAAACCTAAGTACCTATGCTTCATAGGAAAACATTTTTATAAAAAAATAGTATTATTTTAGATATAATAATAAAATTATAAATCAGAATATTTATGCATAATAATAGTATAAATATAATTAAAAGCTTGAATAAATGAAGAGGAAAATATATAATATAGCTATAAAACATAATTGGGGCTATACATCTTAATACTACATTTATGTATAAAAGATGTATATTTTATTAAGTCTTAAGGTATCCTCTAAGTTTAGGAATGGGTATTGTACCAAGAGTTTGGTTTTGATTGGCTTCTTGACAAAGTATGTCATATCAAATACAATAGGTTTAAAAATAAAGTTTGAATACACTTTAAATTGGTCCTGTGAGGCCAGAAAGGAGTATGTTGTTATGGTATCATTAAAAATTAATAACTTAACAGCTTTGTCTTTATACCCATTTTTGTGGTTAGATATATGGAGGATAGTAGAGAGATTATAACTTAATTAATCTCTTTATTATCCTTTTCTTTTCGCAAAAACAAAAGACTTTATAAAATATAAGGTGTATTTTTGGCTTTAATAGTTTATTTAGGAGGGCTATTATGAAAGCAAAGCTAATATTAGAAAATGGAACAATATTTGAAGGTACAGCTTTTGGTTATCTAGAAGAAAGTGTTGGAGAGGTAGTTTTCAATACTGGAATGACAGGATATCAAGAGGTTTTAACAGACCCATCTTACTATGGACAGATAGTTACTATGACCTATCCTCTCATAGGTAATTATGGGATAAATATAGAAGATACAGAATCAAAATCAATTAAAGTTAAAGGCTTTATAGTTAGAGAAAAATGCTCATCACCTAGTAATTTTAGATGCGAGTTTCAATTAGAAGATTACCTAAAGCAAAATAAAATAATAGGGTTAGAGGGAATTGACACAAGAGCTCTAACTAAAATGTTAAGAAACAATGGAACAATGAAAGGAATAATAACCTTGGAAGAGTTAGTCTTAGAAGATGTTCAGGAAAAACTTCAAAGCTTCTCTAATGAATATGCTGTAAAATCAGTGTCAACAGATGTGGTAAAACAAGTAGAGGGCGCTGGCAAACATGTAGCTATATTAGATTTTGGAATAAAACAAAATATAGTAAGAAATTTTGTGAAAAGAGGCTGTAAAGTTAGTGTATTTCCTTATGACGCATCTTCAGATGAAATATTAGCTGTAAATCCTGACCTAATATTTTTATCAAATGGTCCAGGAAATCCAGAGGATTTACCAGAGTCAATAGAAAGCATTAAGAACTTGATAGGTAAGAAACCAATAGTAGGAATTTGCTTAGGACACCAACTTCTAGCTTTAAGCCTAGGTGGAAAAACTAGTAAGCTGAAATTTGGGCATAGAGGAAGTAATCATCCGGTTAAAGATTTAGAAGAAAATAGAGTGCATATAACTTCTCAAAATCATGGGTATGTAGTTGAACAACTTCCAGAAGAATTTGAGATTACACATGTGAATTTAAATGATGGAACAATAGAGGGAATGAAGCATAAAACATTGCCTATATATTCAGTACAATTCCATCCAGAAGCGTGTCCAGGACCTAAAGATTCTGAATATATATTTGATAAATTCATGAAATATGCACTATAGTAGGGGGTAGCAAAATGCCATTAAAAAATGATATAAAAAAAGTACTAGTTATAGGGTCAGGTCCTATTATAATAGGGCAAGCAGCAGAGTTTGACTATTCAGGAACTCAAGCTTGTCAGGCTTTAAAAGAAGAAGGTATAGAAGTCGTTTTAGTTAACTCTAATCCAGCAACTATTATGACTGATAAAGAAGTAGCGGATAAGGTATATATTGAACCATTAACAGTTGAATTTGTAGAGAAGGTAATAGCAAAAGAGAGACCAGATTCCCTTTTAGCAGGGATGGGAGGACAAACAGGTTTAAACTTAGCTGTTGAGTTATATGATCAAGGAGTATTAGAAAAGTATAATGTTAAGGTTATAGGAACATCAGTAGAATCTATAAAAGAGGGTGAAGACAGGGAATTATTCAGATCTATGATGCAAAGAATAAATGAGCCTGTGATTCAAAGCGAAATAGTAACTACTCTTGAAGAAGGAAGAAAAGTTGCTAGAGAGATAGGTTATCCTGTTGTTGTAAGACCAGCATATACTCTTGGTGGAACTGGTGGAGGAATAGTAAATAATGAAGAAGAACTTAACGAAACTCTAGAATCAGGACTTCAATTAAGTTCTATACATCAATGTTTAGTAGAGAAAAGTGTAAAAGGATGGAAAGAAGTTGAATATGAAGTTATGAGAGATTCTTATGGAAACTGCATAACAGTGTGTAACATGGAAAATATAGATCCAGTTGGAATACACACAGGGGATTCAATAGTTGTAGCACCATCACAAACCTTATCAGATAAAGAATATCAAATGCTTAGAACTGCATCTATAGATATAATAAATGCTGTAGGAATAGAAGGTGGATGTAATGTACAGTTTGCATTAAATCCTAACTCTTTTGAATATGCAGTAATAGAAATAAATCCTAGAGTGTCTCGTTCATCTGCATTAGCCTCAAAGGCTACAGGGTATCCTATAGCAAAAATGGCAGCTAAAATAGCTTTGGGTTATGGATTAGATGAAATAGAAAATGCTGTTACTAAAAAAACTTATGCTTGTTTTGAACCAACTTTAGATTACGTAGTTGTAAAAATACCTAAATGGCCTTTTGATAAGTTCTTTGCAGCTAATAGAACTTTAGGAACTAAGATGATGGCAACTGGTGAAATTATGGCAATAGGAGCTAATTTCGAGGCAGCATTCTTAAAAGGAATAAGGAGCTTAGAGATAGGAAAATATTCTATGTTTCATAAGAAATTTGTCAATTCAAGTATGGAAGAATTAAGAGCATGGGTTATGGCTCCAGATGATGAGAGAATATTTGCACTTGCAGAAATGTTAAGAAGAGATTATAGAGGGGAGCATGTTGCTAGAATAACAGGAATAGATCCTTTCTTCATTGATAAATTAAAGTGGATTGTACAGGAAGAAGAAAAATTAAGAGCAAGTAGTCTAGAAGACTTAGATAAAGAATGGCTTCATAATTTAAAGAAAAGAGGATTTTCAGATAAGGGGATAGCTGATATGTTATCTGTAGTTCCAGAAGAAATAAATAAACTAAGAAGCACCTGGAATATAAAACCAAGCTACAAGATGGTTGATACTTGTGGAGGAGAGTTTGAAGCGTTATCTCCATATTATTATTCAACTTATGAACAATACGATGAAGTAGAAGTATCAGATAAGAAGAAAGTGATGGTTATAGGATCTGGTCCTATAAGAATTGGGCAAGGAATTGAATTCGATTATGCATCAGTTCATTGTGTAATTGCTCTTAGAAAATTAGGCATAGAAACTATAATAGTAAATAATAACCCAGAAACAGTAAGTACGGATTTCAACATGTCAGATAAACTGTATTTTGAACCATTAACTGAGGAAGATGTATTAAATATAATAGAAAAAGAAAATCCAGATGGAGTTATACTTCAATTTGGTGGTCAAACAGCTATAAAGCTAGCTAATTTCCTAAAAGAGAAAAATATAAAGACATTAGGAACTACAGCAGATCAAATAGATATGGCAGAAGATAGAGAAAAATTTGATGATATGTTAGAGAAGTTAGGAATAGTAAGACCTAAAGGAAAAGGTGTTTGGGGTGTTGAAGAAGGTATTTCTGAAGCTTCGAAACTTGGATACCCAGTTTTAGTTAGACCATCATATGTTTTAGGTGGTCAGGGTATGGAAATTACTCACGATGAAGAGGAATTAAAATACTATTTAAAAAATGCTTTTGAAAAAGATAAAAAAAATCCAATCCTTATAGATAAGTATCTAATGGGAAGGGAAATAGAGGTAGATGCTATTTCAGATGGAGATGATATACTTATACCAGGAATAATGGAACACTTAGAGAGAGCTGGAGTGCATTCAGGAGATTCTATAACAATGTATCCAAGTCAAAATCTAAGTAGCTATATAAAAGATGAGGTTCTAAACTATACTAAAAAGATAGCTAAAGAAATTGGTATACAAGGAATGATAAATATACAGTTTATAGAGTTTGAGGGGAGGTTATATGTAATTGAAGTTAATCCTAGAGCCTCTAGAACGGTGCCATATATATCAAAGGTTAGTGGAGTTCCAATAGTAGATATAGCAACTAGAATAATGCTTGGAGAAAAGCTTAAAGATTTAGGTTATGGAGTAGATGTATATAAAGAACCTGAATTAGTTTCAGTTAAGGTTCCTGTATTCTCAACTCAAAAGTTACCAAATGTTGAAGTGTCTTTAGGACCTGAAATGAAATCTACAGGAGAGGTATTAGGTATAGGTAGAAATTTAGAAGAGGCCCTTTATAAAGGTATGGTAGCTGCTGGAATGTATGCTAAAAAGAATACTGGTAAGATTTTAGCAACTATCAAAGAACATGATAAAAAGGAATTCCTAGAAATTGCTAAACAACTAGACGAATTAGGGTATAAATTTATAGCTACAAAAGGAACTGCAAGTATTTTAAGAACTGTCGGTATAGATGCAGAAGTGGTTAGAAAATTAGATGAAGAAGAACCTAATATAATGGATGTTATAAGAAATAAAGAAGTTGATTTAGTTGTTAACACTCCTACTAAAGGAAATGATTCTAAGAGAGATGGATTTAGTCTTAGAAGAGCAGCTGTAGAAAGAAATATAGGCGTAATAACAGCTTTAGATACTTTCAGCGCATTAGTAGATATAAAAAGAAAAAAAGTATGTGATAGAGATTTAGAGGTATTTGATATAGCACATTAATTATTATCGAGAGTTTTGTAAAAAAATGCAGAACTCTCGATTTTTTTGTTGACAACAAAACGTGTGTTCGCTAAAATATAAATATCGAATATATGTTCGAGAAAATTTTTAGGAATATATATAAACTTTAAGCATATGATTTATTATGTAAATAGATTGAGATTATATAAGGGGGAAATCACAATGAAAAAAACTAGTGGGATATTTGTTAAAATTAATTACAAATTAGATAAGGGAAATAAGGGGTATATAAAAGATAATAGATCTAATAGTAAATCTAATGCCTTCAGTAAATATCTATTATGCGGTGGAAAGTATAATAAAGATGGGGGAACGATGATATTCCAAGTTGAGGATTTAAGAGAAGCAGAAGAGATAATAAACAATAATCCTTTTAAAGTTGCTAGTTTTTATTCTTATGAGATTTTAAGCAAAAATTATATAAACTTATATAATTAGAATTGATAGAATTTAAATACAAAAGAGTACCGCCAACTACATAAAAGGTAGTTTTGCGATACTCATTATATTTCATATTGTATTGAAGAAATTACTAAAGAAAGCTCAGTTAATAGATTTATGTTAATACCAACTCTATCATTATCTATAGAGCTTTTAAGTATTTTAATTGTTGGCCTAAGTGGATAGTTAGGCGGAGTTTCTTCAACCATAGCTATTTCACCATTGCTAAGTTTAACAATAGTTCCAGTAGGGAAAGGAACTATGACTTTAGTGAAGGCCTCAACCAAATCTGGATCAAAGTGAGTTCCTGAGCCTGCCATTATGAATTCTAAAGCTTCACATGGAGAAAGTGCCTTACGATATGGTCTATCAGAAGTCAAAGCGTCGTATACATCTGTAATGGCCACTATTTTTGCAAGTAAACTTATCTGATCTCCTTTTAAAGCCATTGGGTAACCAGAGCCATCTTCTTTTTCATGATGTTGTAGTATAACAAGTTTTGAATTAGAAGTAAGATTAATAGCATTTGATAGATACTCATATCCTTTTGATGGATGGGTTTTCATTAAAGCAAACTCCTCGTTAGTTAAGGATGAGTTTTTAACAATAATTTCTTTAGGAACAAATACTTTTCCGATATCATGAATAAGAGCACCTACACAGAGATCTTTAAGATCATTTTTAGGTAAATTTAAGGACATTCCCATAACTAAGGAAAGTACAGCTACGTTAACACAGTGTTGGTAGGTATAGGCATCCATACTTTTTATATCTACTAAATTTACTAACATTTGTTTATTAGATAAAATGTTTTCTATTAACTCAGTTGCAACATTTAATATGTCATCAAAATATTCTTCTCTCTGTTTTATTAAAAGGTTTTTATTTTTAGAAGATAAATTTTGTGTTTCCAATGAGGTTAATATTCTTTCTACACTGGAAAAAGTCTCACGAACAACTCTAATAGATTTTTGTCTTAGTTCTGGCTGAATTATATCTTCAATTTCTCCATTACTGTATTCATCTGTTATATATAAAGAAAATATATTTATGCTTCTTATTCTTTTTACAAGGTTATCAGTTAATCTAACCCCTTCTCTCAGTAGTATTCTACCGTTTTCATCAAAAATAGTTTTAGCTAGGTAACACCCTTCTTTTACACATTCAATAGGGATAAGCCTCATTTTAACACCTCATAAGTTAAGAATATGTATAATTATACTATAAAATATCGTAATAAGCCATAATTTGAAAAGTAATTAGTTATAATTAGACATGAAAAAATTAAGACACAATGATATGAAATAATCATAATGAAAAATATATTTATTTATAGTATATAAAGGTATAAAATAATTGGTAGAAGAACATAATTTGATGGAGTGATATGATATGAGCAAAAATATAAAAGATAGACCTATAGGTTTTTTTGATTCTGGATTGGGTGGCTTAAGTGTTATGAAGAAAGCTATAGAAGATATGCCAGAAGAAGAATTTATATATTTAGGAGATTCTGCAAATGCTCCATATGGAATTAAAGAAAATGTAGAGATAAAAAGATTAACTCTAAATGGTATAGAGTTTCTTATAGATAAGGGAGTAAAGGGGATAGTAGTAGCTTGTAATACTGCTACATCAGTTGCCATAGAAGATTTAAGAATGAAATACAAGGATATTCCTGTAATAGGAATAGAACCAGCCCTAAAGCCAGCGGTAGAGCTTAAGAGAGATGGTAAAATAATTATAATGGCAACTAATGCTACGTTAAAGGAAAAGAAATTTGAAAAATTAATGGGAAAATATGCACAGGATAATGTAATAGTTCCTCTCCCATGCCCTGGATTAGTAGAATATATAGAAAATGGTATTTTAGAAGGTAAAGAAATTGATGATTTTTTAAGAAATTTATTAAAGGAGCATATTAGCAGTAAGATAGGATCAATCGTATTAGGGTGCACACATTATCCATTCGTTAAGAAGGCAATCTCTAATATAGTAGGACCTGAAGTTGCTATTATTGATGGTAGCAAGGGTACTTCTAGAGAATTGAAAAGGCAATTAATAGAGATGGACTTAGTAAGTGACAGAACAAATAGAGGAAATATTGAAATTTTTAATACTTTGGGAAAAGATAAAATAGATTTATCGTTTTCATTAATAAATATAAAATAAAATTTTGAAAATTTAAGGAATTATAAAATCCTTAAATTTTTTTATAAAAAACTTTGTTAAAATATTGACAAAAAACTAACGAGCTGATATTATAATAATATAAAGTAAATATTCAGAAAATTTAAAAAAAGCAATGAATTAAGATTAAAATATATTAAAAATATTAAGGGGTGCGTTGTTATGGAAATAAGAGTAATGGATTATTTAGGAGAAAACTTTGCAATAGAGGACGCAATATTACTAAGAAGCGTTATATCAGACAATATTGGAAGTGATATAGTTCTAGACTTTGATGGAGTTGATAGAATTCCTTCTACATTCCTATGCTGCTTGTTCAATGACTTGATATATGCCCAAGGAAGAGACTTCATTATTAACCACATTAATGTGAAAAACTTATCAAATTATGCTGACTATTCAAGAGTAGTAAAAGGAACAACATTTAATTAATAGAATTTGCCCATATGAAGCTATCCATTTGGATAGCTTTTATATTTTTATAAAATAGTATATAATCATTAATAAATGACAGGAATTATTTGGTGAGAAAAATATAATAATATATTATGAAATCAAATAATCCTCAGTAGTTCATTAAATTTTTGTATATTTGGAAGGAGATTAAAAATGACTAAACCTTTAGTAACAATAACTATGGCAAATGGAAAAGAAATAAAAGCAGAGCTATATCCAGAGATAGCTCCAAATACAGTAAAGAATTTTATAAGCTTAATTAATAAAGGATTTTACAATGGATTGGTATTTCACAGAGTTATACCAGGATTTATGATACAAGGAGGATGCCCAGAAGGCGTTGGAACTGGTGGGCCTGGATATTCAATTAAAGGAGAATTTTCGGCTAATGGCTTTAAAAATGAGTTAAAACATACTAAGGGAGTTCTTTCAATGGCTAGAGCTATGCACCCAGATTCAGCAGGAAGCCAATTTTTTATTATGGTAGCAAACTCGCCACATTTAGATGGACAATATGCTGGATTTGGTAAAGTTATAGAAGGATTAGATGTGGTTGATGAAATAGTAAGCACAAAAACTGATTTCAGAGATAAGCCATATGAAGATCAAGTTATGAAAGAAGTTAAAGTTGACACTTTTGAAGAGAAATACGACGAACCACAAACTCTATAAATCAAGGAGAAAATAATATGTTAAACAATCATAAATCTATATTAATTTATGGTCTTGATAAAGAGGGACAGCAGGCTTTGATGGCACCTAATTACAGTACTATTGTTATCTCAAAAGAAATGGCTAATATGAAACTTAAAGAGATTATAGATGGTTATAAGTTTGAGAGCAATGATAAGGAACTTCCGGAAGAAAAAGTTGTTATATTTAACAACTTTACTGATGAAGAACTTCAAGGAATGATAAAACTAATTAGAGCTGTAGCACCAGGCTGTATACTTGCAGTAGTTACACCAACATCAATAGATTGGACATTTGCTTATTTAGTTGAGCATTTGATGGAAGAAAGAGAGTGGTACAGAAGTCAGCAGAAAGGAAGAGCTTAGTTGAGTAGAGTCGGAGATAGAATAAAGATAGCTAGAGAGAGTAGTGGATTATCACAAAAAGCATTAGCTAAAAAACTTGGATTAGCAGAGAAGTATGTTAATGAAGTTGAGCTAGGTAGAAAAGTTATAAGTGAAGCTTTAATAGCTAAAATAGGAAAAGTTCTAAATACAGATTTAAATGATATCAGCATGGTTGTTACAGATGAAGATTTGAAAAAGGAACAACATATTGAAGCTCCAAAGAAAAAGATTTCTTCTGTTTCAGCGCCTAAGATGAATTTATCAGAGGTAAATGAGGACTGGAGCAGTGCATTTAGTTCGGTATTAAAAAAGGTACCTATTTATAACTATAATTTTGATAAAGAGTATGGCTATAGGGAATTGCCTATTCATTCAAACAAAATAAATGGATATTCAGTAGATAAAGTTTTTTATATATCAATTGAAGAAAATGATATGATGGGCTTTAGAATAGTAAAAGATGATATAGCCTTAGTACATTCTGTAAAAGAAATTGAATCTAATGGTATATACTTAATTGAACACCAAAACAGTAGAGTGATAAGACAAATAAAAAAATTAGATGGAAATAAAATTCTATTAATAAGTAATAAGGGATCTATAAGTACTGAGACAGTTAATAGTAAAGAGATAAAGATTTTAGCTAAATTAGATTTATTAGAAATTAAATTATAAAAAGATAAGAAGTCATGGAGAAATTTCCTGACTTCTTATCTTTTTTATTATATATTTATTTCCAAAAACATAAAATGTTATATATAGTGTTTGAGGGGTGGTCATCGGTATAATTGAACATCTTTTAGCACAATATGAAATCTAAAACCATATAATGGATACTAGTAATTATGATAAAGGAGTTTTATGTTTTGGCAATTGGTAGATTAAAAATGCAATGTCTTTTAAAAGGAAGATATATACCTGTTGATAATTGTAAGATAACAATTACGCCTCAAAGTGGGGAGGCACAAACGTACACTCTTTCAACTGATAGCTCTGGATTGACTCCAGAAATTGATATCACAGCACCTCCTTTAGAATATTCTCAACAACCTATGGAATTAATGCCATATAGTTTATGTGATATCGCAGTAGAAAGAAGCGGCTTTAATCCTGTTTTCATAAGGGGATGTCAAATATTCCCTGAGAATACGGCTATTCAGGAAGTTAATCTAGATGAAAATATGCAAAGAGCTGAAAGAGCAGAGATAATAAATATAGAAGCCAATACTCTTTTTGGAAACTTTCCTCCTAAGATACCTGAAGATCCAGTTAAACCACTTCCGCCACCATCTAGCGGAGTAGTATTATCTCAGCCAGTAGTACCAGAATTTATAATAGTTCACCAAGGAGGACCGAATTCTGCAGGTCAAGACTATACAGTAAGGTATAACGATTATATAAAAAATGTAGCATCATGTGAGATTTATTCAACCTGGCCTGAAACAACTATAAGAGCGAATATATTTTGTATAATATCTTTTACATTAAATAGAATCTATACTGAATGGTATAGAGGAAAAGGAAAGCCATTTGATATAACAAACTCAACAGCTTTTGATCATGCGTTTAATTATGGAAGAAATGTATATGAGAACATAAGTGTAATTGTAGATGAAATATTTTCAACCTATATAAAGAGACAAGGGGCTAGACAACCTCTTCTAGCTCAATATTGTGACGGAGTTAAAGTTCAATGTCCAGGATGGCTTACACAATGGGGAAGTAAATATTTAGGAGATCAAGGAAGAACTCCTTATCAAATAATAACTAACTTTTATGGAAGTGATGTTGAGCTTACTACTGCTGAGCAAGTGCAAGGAATTCCTAAATCATATCCAGGATATACTTTGACAATTGGTTCATCAGGTACTCCTGTAAGAACAATACAAGGATATTTAAATAGAATATCTCAGAATTATCCACTTATACCTAAGGTAAGTGTTGATGGACAGTATGGAGCTAAAACTGCTGAATCGGTAAGAGTATTTCAAAGCATATTCTCTCTTCCACAAACAGGGAATGTAGATTATGCTACATGGTATCAGTTGTCTAATATATACGTAGGAGTTACTAAGATAGCAGAATTGAGAGGCGTAGAGGATGATAGAAACAGGATATTTATACCACCTAAAGGAATTACGGATTTTTATAATCCAGTAACCCCTTCATTTGTATATTCAGATGATTTATTATAAATATGTAAAAGCAAAAGAGCTAGGGTATCCTAGTTCTTTTGCTTTTAAACACCTTCATTATTGAATTTAGGAACAAAGGTATTAGAATCTGTGCCGCTCTCTTGGATAAAACCTTTAGTTATACCTATAGAAACTGCATAATCAATTAAAGAATCATAATGTTTAGGGTTTAGTGATTTATTTATTTCAGGGAACTTAAAGGCCTTGTTAAGAGGAGTATATTGATTCATTAAGCTTATATAAACAGAATCACTAAAAATAGAGTATATCTCATCTAATACCTTCTTGGAATCAAATAAAAGACCAGGAAGCATTAAATGCCTTATTATTAACCCTTTTTTTACAATTCCATTATCATCAAACTCAACTTCTCCAACCTGTTTAAACATTTCTTTCAAAATAGAAATAACATTATCATGATAATTATTAGAATCGGAATATTTAAGTGCATATTTATCATTAAAATATTTAAAATCAGGAAGATAAACATCAATATAACCTTCCAAAAGCCTAATGGTTTCTATAGAATCATACCCATTAGAATTATATACTATAGGGATAGATAAACCATTACTCTTAGCTATCTTTATAGCTTCAATTATTTGAGGAACATAGTGAGTTGGTGTAACTAGATTTATATTATTAGCTTTTTTTGCTTGAAGTTCTAAGAATATTTTACTAAGCCTATCTATAGAAACTATCTTACCATTATAATCTTGACTTATTTCGTGATTTTGACAAAACACACAAGAAAGATTACAGTGAGAAAAGAATACTGTTCCAGAGCCATTTTCACCAGAGATACAAGGCTCTTCCCAAAAATGAAGTTCAGCTCTTGCCACCTTTAAATCTACTCCTGCTTTACAGTATCCTAATATTCCTTTTGTTCTGCTTACTCTACATTTTCTGAAACATAATATACAACTATCTAATTCATTCATATAGTTCATAATAACACCTCAGAAAGATTATACATCCTAATGGGCTTTTAACCAATACTGCTTTACGTAGAAAAATACACATTGGAAAATAAATAGTAGGCTAAGTACACCAAATACAGGATACAATACAGAAATTAAATTAGTGAAACCTATTTGAGAAATAGGTAAAGCAAATAAAATAACTATAAATATTCCTTTCTTAAAAGAAATATTAAAACTCTCCTCTAAACTTTTACTTATTGAATATACATCTGATACCTCTGTAGAAAACATTTCTAATAATATTATTATAAGAAGCATAACTTGAATAACTTTACCAAAACGATTAGCTATATATAATAATGGAATCTCATATCTGTATATATAAGGTTGATTAAGCATCAGCATTATATTAATTAATATACATATAACAGTTAAACCTAGAGCACCTAAAGTAATTCCCCAGATTAAAGTACTTTTCTTTTTAATTTCTTTGCTAAGAGGAGCTAGTACACCACTACAGCAAAGGATATTATAACCTGAGTATAAAATAGTAGATAAAAGCCAATTACTTTTCTGAACTGGGAATGATACTAAGGTCTTTATATTTATAGCATCTCTATAAAAAAATACGTAAAGAAGCATAATAGTAACTATGACCGTTATTAATGATGGGACTATAAAAGAATTTATTTCAATAAGTCCTTTAGTTCCTCTGAGCAATGTTAATATTGCGAATGCTGCCATAATTAAGGTTCCTACTAATTTTGGAATTCCAAAAAATTGATTAAGTAAAGCACCAGAACCAGCTAAGATTATTGAGGCACTTGATATTATATATAAAGTTGTAATTGATCCTAATATTTTTCCTAAAATATTAGGACTTACTTTATTTATAACATGAGAATAAGAATTTAAATTATAATCTACACTGATTTTAGATATTATAGAGCCCATAATTATATAAAATATTCCACATATAATTATTCCAATAAAACTTTTAATACCGTAAGAAGTAAAAAATTGTGTTATCTCTTTACCAGAAGCTAAGCCAGCACCTACTATAGTTCCTATAAACACGGCAGCGACTTGAAAGATTTTTTGAATTTCTTTACTCAAATATATCCCTCCTAAATATGTTAACTCACATATGATAAATATATATATTTACCTATCCGTTTATTCCAGTATTAGCAGAATAAATACTTTAAATTATTTTGGAAAAGCTAATAATATAAATTAAAATTTGGAGGGATAAAGGTGAAGAAATTTCTGGCTTTTTTTATAATAGTTATAATGAGTACATTTTTTGTGGGTTGTTCGCAAAAAGAGAAAAATACTGAAGAAACTTTGCAGGATGCCTTTGACTACGAAAAGGGACAAAAGATAGCTGATCAATACATAGAAAACCTAGCTAAAGGACAGTTTCAACTTTTAGAAGATTTAAGTACGACAGACCTAAGTAATAGTAATAAATTAATAACAGAAAAAGGCGAAAAAATTATATCTTATAAAAAGATGGATACTAAAGAAACAGGAAAGAGTATGTACTACAGATATAGAGTTAATAGATGCAAAGAAGGATCTCCAAGAACTGATTTAGATGATATAATCATCCAAGTTGAGAGAAGTGAAAATGGTTATCTAGTATCAGACGTAACTGCTTCAACGGAAGTAGAAGTGTTTTCAACAGCCTCGTCTCTACGTATAAAATATAAAGATGAGGTTAGAAATTACTTGCTCTTAAGAATAAATAATTTGCCAAAAGAAACTTACCCTAAGATAAATAAAGCTCCTATATATAAAGAAACAATACCAACAGAAGAATTTGGGAGTATAAATCTTGCTTATGAAGGCAAAAAGATAGCTATAACATCAAAAGATAAGACTAAGACATTTATAGGTATAGTTGAAATAGATCCAGAAGAAAAAAAGAAATCAACAGCTGATACAGGAAATTCAGAGATGACAGAGCAATTAGAACTTTTGGAAAGACCTATAGGTAAAAAGATAATATCTTTAGATTTAATATATGATAAAAATGTAGAACAGCTTATCTTTTCTAAAGATGAAGATTCACTAGTAGTTCAGTATTCTGAAGCTAATAAGGGAAAAGGTATAAATATATATAAATCAAATAGTGGTGAGCTTCAAGATGTAAGACTTGATGACATGTTCCCTAGAGAAAAATATAATGTTTTAATAAATAAATTAAATGAAAAAGATTTATACATAAAAATAACCCCATTAGAAGGAGTAAAAGGTATAAGAGAAGACGTCATAGGGGAATATTCCGTTAATTTAAAGGATTTAAATATAACCAAACTATAATATAATACTTATATAATATAATATTATAGAAAAAGGTGAGAACATGGATAATAAACTTTGGGGGAATAAAAGATATTTAAGCTTAAACCATTTCTTAAGAGAGAAGTTTGGAGAAAAGATATTTAAGATATCCTTAGATGCTGGATTTTCTTGCCCCAATAGAGACGGAAAGATAAGTAAAGGCGGATGTTTATTTTGTAGTGAAAGAGGTTCAGGCGATTTTGCTGGAGATAGGAATTTTTCAATAGAAAATCAGTTTGTTGATATAAAAAATATGATGGCTAACAAATGGAAAAGTGGAAAGTATATAGCTTATTTTCAAGCTTATACTAATACATATGCACCAATAGATATCTTAAGAGAAAAATATGATGAAGCTCTTAAACAAAAGGACGTTGTAGGATTAGCTATAGCAACAAGACCAGATTGTCTATCAGAAGAAGTTCTGGACTTATTAGAAGAGATAAATAAAAAGGTGTATGTTTGGATAGAGCTAGGTTTTCAAACAGTAAGTGATGAAACAGCAAGACTTATCAATAGAGGTTACACATTAGATGTTTTTGAAAAAGCTCTAGAGGATTTAAGAAAAAGAAATATAGATGTTGTTGTACATACTATATTTGGATTACCTAAAGAAAATAAAGAAGATATGCTTAATACCATAAGATATTTAGCTGATAAAGATATTCAGGGAATAAAATTTCATCTTCTTCATTTGATGAAAGATACACCAATGGTAAAACTATATGAAAAAGGAATGATAGAGTTCCTATCTAAGGAAGACTATATAGATTTAATATGTCAATCAATTTGCATGTTACCACAAAATGTAGTTGTACATAGACTAACAGGAGATTCTCCAAGAGAGCTATTAATTGGACCAATGTGGAGCTTAAAAAAGTGGGAAATATTAAATGAAATAGATAAGACAATGGAAGATAATGATTATTATCAAGGAAAATTTAAAAAATAGTTAGAAGGAAAAACAGAGTAGATATTTTTATCAACCCTGTTTTTTTTATTTAGTTTAATTTTTGCGTATGGGAACAGTAGGCAATTGGAATAATATTTTAAGATTAGTAAAAAAATAGTTTAGCAAAAGTTTTTTAGAGGAGGGTTAAACCTAATGAAAAAAATAATGAAAACTATGGATGGGAATGAAGCAGCAGCTTATGCATCCTATGCATTTACAGATGTAGCAGCAATATATCCTATAACTCCATCAACACCTATGGCTGAGGGGGTAGATGAATGGGCGGCTCATGGTAAAAAGAATATGTTTGGTCAAACCGTAAGAGTTGTTGAGATGCAATCAGAGGCAGGAGCAGCAGGTTCAGTACATGGATCACTTCAGGCAGGAGCATTAACAACTACTTATACAGCATCTCAAGGATTACTATTAATGATTCCAAATATGTATAAAATGGCTGGAGAATTATTGCCAGCAGTGTTTCATGTGAGTGCTCGTGCTATTGCAACTCATGCTCTTTCAATATTTGGAGACCATCAAGATGTTATGGCATGCAGACAAACAGGGTTTGCTTTATTAGCGTCCTCAAATGTTCAAGAAGCAATGGATCTTGGATGTGTAGCACATCTTTCAGCAATAAAAGGAAGAGTTCCTTTTGCACATTTCTTTGATGGATTTAGAACCTCTCACGAGTACCAAAAGATTGAAGTTATTAACTATGAAGATTTATATAAAATAGTGGATCATGATGCAATTCAAGCATTTAGAGATAGAGCTTTAAGTCCAGAACATCCAGTAGCTAGAGGAACAGCACAAAATCCAGATGTATATTTTCAAGGCAGAGAAGTTTCAAATCCATTCTATAATGCAATACCTGATATTGTAGAAGAATATATGGTGAAAATAGAAAATATAACAGGAAGAAGATATCGTCCTTTTGATTATTATGGAGATCCAAGTGCAGAGAACATAATAGTAGCTATGGGTTCGGTGTGTGATACCATAGAGGAATCTATAGATTATTTAAGAGGAAAAGGAGAAAAGGTTGGAGTAATTAAAGTTCATTTATATAGACCATTTTCAACTAAATACTTCTTTGATGTGTTACCTAAAACAGTTAAGAAAATAGCTGTTTTAGATAGAACTAAAGAACCGGGATCAATAGGAGAACCTCTTTATCTAGACGTAACAAAACTTTTTTACAATGAAAGCGAAAAACCAGTTATTATTGGAGGAAGATATGGTTTAGCATCTAAAGACACAAGACCATCACAGATTTTAGCTGTGTTTGATAATCTAAAACAAGAAAGTCCTAAAGACAACTTTACAATAGGTATAGTAGATGATGTTACTAATACTTCTTTAAAAGAAGGACCAAGTGTAGAAACCACAGCAGAAGGAACTATAAGCTGCAAGTTCTGGGGATTAGGTTCAGATGGAACTGTTGGAGCAAACAAATCAGCAGTAAAAATAATTGGTGATAATACAGAACTATATGCACAAGCTTATTTTGCTTATGATAGTAAAAAATCTGGAGGAAGTACCATATCTCATTTAAGATTTGGGAAGGAAAGAATAAGATCCCCTTATCTAGTTTATGAAGCAGATTATATAGCTTGTCATAATAGGTCTTATGTGTATAACTTTGATGTAATAAAGGGATTAAAGAAAAATGGTACATTTGTACTTAATTGCCCTTGGAGTGAAGCTGAATTAGATGAAAAACTGCCAGCATCACTTCGTAGATATATAGCAGAAAATAATATTAACTTCTATACAATAGATGCAGTTGGCATAGCTAGAAATATAGGACTTGGCGGTAGAATCAATATGATAATGCAAAGTGCTTTCTTTAAACTTGCAAAAGTTATCCCAGTAGAAGATGCCGTTAATTATCTTAAAACCTCAGTAGAAAAAACTTATGGCAAAAAGGGTCAAAAAATAGTTGATATGAACAAAGCAGCCATAGACCAAGGAACAGAAGCATTAGTAAAAGTTAATATACCTGAAACTTGGAAAAATGCAAAAGATGAAGCTGTAAAAGAAAAAGATGAACCTGAATTTGTGCAGAAAATTCAAAGAGTAATGGCTAAGAATGAAGGCGATGATCTACCTGTTAGCGCATTTGTAGGATTTGAGGATGGAACATATCCATTAGGAACCACTGCATATGAGAAGAGAGGAATAGCTGTAATGGTTCCAGAGTGGCAAATGGAAAAGTGTATTCAATGTGGTCAATGTGCTTATGTGTGCCCTCATGCAACTATTAGACAATTTTTATTAGATGAAGAAGAAGTTAAAAATAAACCTGAAACTTTAGTAACAAAACAAGCAACAGGAAAAGGTTTTGAAAAATATCAATACCGTATTGCGATAAGTCCTTTAGATTGTACTGGTTGCGGAAATTGTGCAGATGTATGTCCAGCTCCAGGAAAAGCACTAATTATGAAGCCTGCAGAAGAACAAATAGAACTTCACAAAGATCATTGGGAATTTGCTATGACACTTAAACCTAAAGAGGATTTAATGGATAGAAACACTCTAAAAGGAAGTCAATTAGTAAGACCATTATTAGAATTTAATGGTGCATGCCCAGGATGTGGAGAAACTCCATATATAAGATTACTTACTCAACTATTTGGTGAAAGAATGATGATTGCAAATGCAACTGGATGTTCTTCTATTTGGGGAGCTAGTGCTCCATCAATTGCTTATACAACTAATGCAGAAGGAAAAGGACCAGCTTGGGCAAATTCTCTATTTGAGGATAATGCAGAGTTTGGATATGGTATGTATTTAGGAACAAAGCAAATAAGAGCTAAATTAGCAAGTCTTATAGAAGAAGCTGTTAACTCTGACATAGATGAAGAATTAAAAGAAGCCTTTAACTCATGGTTAACAGGTATGGACAGTGGAGAAGAATCAAAGCAGGCAAGTAAAAAGATTCTTAGCCTATTAAAAGATGGAAAATATTCTACTGATGAAAAGCTTCAAGAAATTTTAAAGAGAAAAGACTATTTAGTAAAACAATCTCAATGGATTATTGGAGGAGATGGTTGGGCTTACGATATTGGATTTGGGGGCTTAGACCATGTATTAGCTTCAGGGGAAGATGTAAATATATTCGTAATGGATACAGAAATATATTCCAACACTGGTGGTCAATCTTCTAAATCAACTCAAACAGCTGCTATAGCTAAATTTGCGGCGAGTGGTAAAAAAGTAAGAAAGAAAGACCTTGGAATGATGGCTATGAGTTATGGCTATGTGTATGTTGCACAGATTGCTATGGGTGCTAACATGAATCAAACAATAAAAGCTATAAAAGAAGCTGAAAGCTATAAAGGACCATCAATAATTATAGCTTATGCTCCTTGCATAAGTCATGGTATTAAGATAGGTATGGGAAGTAGCATAAAAGAAGAAAAGAAAGCAGTAGACTCAGGATATTGGCATCTATATAGATACAATCCACAACTTAAGGATGAGGGAAAGAATCCATTTATGCTTGACTCAAAAGAGCCTAAGGAAAGTTATAAAGACTTCTTAAATGGAGAAATTCGTTTCTCATCACTAATGACTGTATTCCCAGAAATTGCAGATAAGATGTTTGACGCAGCTGAAAAAGATGCAAAAGAGAGATATGGAAACTACAAGAGATTATCAGAAATGAATTTTAGCGAATAGTTTTAGCTAAGTAGATATGTATCTAAGTAAATAATTAGATACGTAATTGCATACTTAATTATCTAAGTATCTAATTACTTAAGTATCTGATTATCTAAGTACCTAATTAGGTAATTACCTGATTACTTAATTACCTAATTATCTAATTATTTATACACCAATAGATTATTAGTAGCATAAAAAGAGGCATCTCATTTTTTTGAGACGCCTCTTTTTCTACTTCTCGTTAGCATCTACCCAATCTTTTGCATTACGTACTTCAGATTCATTAGGGATAGATACCTTTGATACAGGTTTTAAATCTTCTATATTTGCCCAAGCGGCAGTTTCATGGTTTTCTATAGGTAAAGACATATCCTTCTCTTTTTCATTAATATTTTTCTTAGACATATAATCACAATCCTTTCTTGAAATATATTAGCTTTATTAGTATTTACAAGATTAATGATATATTTCATATATTCTTAATGGTTAATGAGGAAAAATAAAACAATATTGCTATTGATTAACCAAGAAAAAGTTGTTAAAATAAAAACATAAATATTAATGAAAATCATTATCATTAGGAGGGAATTATGAAAAAGGTAGCAGTAATTTATTGGAGTGGTTCAGGGAATACTGAAGAAATGGCTAATTTAGTAGCAAAAGGAGCTACAGAAGAAGGTGCAGAAGTTAAAGTTCTTTTAGTTTCAGATGCAACTCTTGAAGATGTTAAAGACGCTGATGTAGTTGCTTTAGGTTCACCAGCTATGGGGGATGAAGTAATTGAAGAAGGCGAAATGGAACCATTTGTTGAATCTATAAGTGGTGTTATAACAGGAAAACCTGTAGGTTTATTTGGATCATACGGCTGGGGTTCAGGAGATTGGATGGTTAGCTGGGTTGCTAGAATGAATGATTATGGTGCAAATGTTATAGAAGAAGGATTAATAGTAAATGAATTCCCACAAGGGGAAGAAGTTGATAAATGCGTTGAATATGGAAAGAAAATAGTGAAATAATAATCATAAAGTATTTTTTAGAGAGAGGTAGAAGAATGGCAAAAGAGAATAAACTTTTTTTTGAAATACTTAGTAAAATGGGTGAGGAAGACTATCTAAAAAACTTTTTTACTTATCTGTTATCTCCAGTCATAGCTGGTATTAAACCATCTTCTACTATTACGTTAACAAGAGGAGCAAAAGGTTTATACAATCTATGGCAGTCCATGGGGAAAAACTTTTTAGATGAAATAGGATTAAAGTCTATAAATTTAAGAGAGGATGAAAAGTCATTAGTTGCTCTTGTTTATAATGAAAATGCTCTAGGAGATACATTGTCTCAAGAATGTAATTTAACTTTTCTTGAAGACATAGGGTATTGTAGAGAGGATAAGATAGATGATTTATTAAGTAGCTTAATATCTAGATATAAAGAAGTTCATTGTCCTCATGAATTAGGTATATTTTTAGGCATTCCACTTGAAGATGTAAAAGCATTTATGGAGTGTACTAGAGAAAATTGCTTAATGTGTGGATATTGGAAGGTGTATGGAGATAAAGAAAAAGCTACTAGGATATTTAATCATTATGATAAAAGCAAAGATATAGCAATGAAAGGTATTATGAAAGGGATAACCCTTAATAATATAATTTATGATATAAGAGAGAATTGGTATATGTAAAAAAAGAGAGTTCCTGTGGGTAAGGAACTCTCTTTTTAGAATTAAATAACTTGGAATATGTAGAATTTTAAATAATATGATTCATCTGATCCCCAAAGTATAGGATGGTCAGAAGATTGAGTTCTAAATTCCACTTGACGAAGTTGTCTTTTAGCATCTTTTGCAGCATCCATAATTGTCTCAGAAAGCAGCTCTTCACTCATATAATGTGAACAAGAACAAGTAATTAAATAACCACCTTTTTTAACCATCTTAAGACCTCTAAGGTTTATTTCCTTGTAACCTCTTTTAGCACCTTTTATAGTATCTCTGCTTTTTGTAAAGGCTGGAGGATCTAAAATAACAACATCATATTGTTTACCTTCTTTAGACCAGTCAGCTAAAACATCAAAAGCATTATGGCATTCAAACTTAACTGTATCAGATAAATTATTAAGCTTTGCATTTCTTGTTGCAAAATCAACAGCATGTTGAGATATATCTATTCCTAATACAGATTTAGCTCCAGCTATTCCAGCGTTTAAAGCAAAAGATCCAGTGTGAGTAAAGCAGTCTAATACATCTGCATCCTTACATATTCTGTGGATAGCTTTTCTGTTTTCTTTTTGATCTAAAAAGAAGCCTGTTTTTTGACCATTTTCAATATCTACATAATACTTAACTCCATTTTCAACTATTTGAACCATAGTATCAAAAGGTTCTGTTAAGAATCCTTTCTTTTGTTCTAGTCCCTCAATTTCTCTAGTTGAAATATCACTTCTTTCATAAATACCTTTAGCATTAAAATCTTCTTTTAAAATTTTAACAACGGTATCTCTGTATTTATCCATACCTAAAGTAGATATTTGAATTACATAATAATCTTCAAACTTATCTACAGTAAGACCAGGAAGAAAATCCGCTTCTCCAAATATAAATCTGCAAGAAGAAGTGTCGATTATTTTTTCTCTATACTGCCAAGCCATAGAAAATCTTTCTCTAAAGAAAGCCTCGTCTATTTCTTCCTCAATATTTTTTGTCATTATTCTTATAGTAATCTTTGATTTATCATTAACATAACCCTTGCCTAAAAATATACCCTTAAAGTCATATACTTCAACTATGTCACCATTAACATAGTCTCCATCGTATTCATTTATTTCATTGATATATATCCAAGGACGTCCGTGTAAAGACTTTTTGGTTAAACCTTTATGTAAATAGAATTTACAATCCATAATTTCACTCCTTAAATTAAACTAATATAAATTATAGCATAAAAGATTTGATTTACTAGAGGGCATTATTTCTATTGAAAAATATCTGATAAATTATTACTATTATAATGTGAAGTAAATCTTGATTCAGATAAACTGGAGGGTAATTATATGAAAGAAAGAAAAAGAGGTATACTTATAACTATATTTTTAGTGCTTCAAGGAATTGGTGCCTTTTATGGAATGTTTGTTTATTATACTAATAAATGGGCTTATAATATGGCACAGTCTAATTCACTACTTGCAGATACCTATCAGGTATTATCAAATACGGAAGTTGTAATAAATACGATAGTTTCATTAATAACTTTAATAGCTATTGTTGGAGTATTTAGGTGGTATAGTGGTTCTATTTATTTATATGTTGTAATTAATGCCATATCTTCAATTACAGGAATAATGTTTCAACCTAGTGCATCCATAATTGTATCGTACATAGTTAAAATGATTATAGTAGTGGCTATTGCAAAAAGCCTATTAGATAAAATAAAAACCCAATAGTTTGCATAATAAAAATGCTCTTCATTTCTAATACTATTATAGTAAGAAAGGAGGAGTGTTTTTATGTCTTGGGATAAAATAAGAGAAATGAACTTGTTTGATAAACTAAAGGATGAGGTGAAAAATATTCCTAGTGTGGACTCAAGCAAAATTGAAGAGTATATAACCGACCCAGAAAAATTGCAAACTTTTAAAGATTATATTCATCAAGGATATGATTCTAGATCGTTAGGAGAAGAAATGGGTCTAACTACTAATCAAGTTGAGATAATAAAGGAACTTTTAGGAAAATTATAATAAAAAAGATGTTGATATAAATTTAATTAGCAACATCTTTTTTTGTTTTTAAAAGCACAAAAAAAGTAATATTAAATAAAATATTAGCAGAAGAACTTGTTTGTAAAATAAAAAATTGAAATATAAAAAAGTTCTTCTCAATATTAATTTTATATGAACACTAAATATAGTGAAAAGGGAGACTAATAATGGGAGTTATAAGATACCCTAAATATACTCAAAGAGACTTATCTAGAAGTTTATTTGATATTAAAGGCGATAGATGTTTTAAACTAAGTATTAACTTATCAAGAGTTAAAAAAAATAAGGTTCTAATTATAGGGAGAAATCCCAAAAGACTAGAGGATGATAGTTGTAATAATGTAACTAAAAGAATAGTAAAATTTTTGAGAGCCAAAGAAGAGTATGGTAATTATATAAGTACTGTAGAGATGGTTAACCTTTTTGTGGTTTATGATTTCGAAGAAGTTCAATACAATAAGGGCTATAGAAATTTTATATGTGGAAATGAAGATAAATTTGAAATAGATGGGAAACGTATAAAAAATGATGTGGTTATAAAACAGGCAATAGAAGAATCAAGCGAAATTATATTAGCATGGGGTGAACCTATAAAGGGAATAGAAAGTCTTTATAATGAAAGAATAGAAAAGGTATTAAAAATATTAAGAGACTGTTTAATAGAGTCTAATGAAGAAAAAAATATATATACAATAGGAGATCTTAGTGTAAAAGGATATCCTAAACATCCTTTAGCTTGGAGTTTTAGAGATGCTGTTAAAGTATACTAAAACATAAGATAAAACAGATACCCCTGTGATTTCACAGGGGTATCATAATAGGGAGATATAAAATGTTTACTAATACGAATAAGGGGAATACTATTCAAGAGATAACTGGCTATTAATTAACTCTTGAATCTTAGGAGTACATCTTCTTCCACAACAACCACCGGAACCAGCGCCTGTTGCTTTTTGTACTTCCTGAACGGTGTGTGCACCGTTTTTTATAGCATATTTAATTTTTGATCTAGGAATAGCCTTACATAAACAAACCTTAGTCAGTTTATCAAGTATCTCCTGATTTAAGTTGTTGTCCATAAGACTATAACCTCCAATCATTATTGGTTAAGGGGATAAATAGGTATTTGGAAAGTGGTTATTTCCTTGTACCTATATTAAAACATATTGCTATATAAAAGTCAATACTAATTAATAGAAATTATTCGTTAAATAAATTAAAGTTAAGTTTAAACCTTCACATGAAAAGTTTTACTTTATGATAAAGTATCACATTGACTTTTTAAAATCACTATTATATAATTCATTTAAAGACTATGAACAGGGCAAGTACTTAGTTTTCTTTGTTTTTAGAGAGTAACTGGTTGGTGGAAAGTTACAACAAGAATTAAGGAAAATCACCTGGGAGTTGGAGGCTGAAATTAATAATATAGTAAGCTTTTCCCGTGTTCTTGCGTTAAAGGATAAAGTATGTTAGTACTTGATTTAATACTACTTCGCATAAAGTCGTTGAAATTTAGAAGTAGTTCGAACCTAAAGGTGGGATTGCGAATATAACTTCGTCCGTTAGGATGAGGTTTTTTTTATTGCTTTTTATAAAGAAAGGAGAATACAAATGTATAAAAAGATAGACACATCTAATGGCTTTTTGGATATGGAGAAACAAATAGCAAGTTTTTGGAAAGATAAAGATGTAATTAAGAAAAATTTTGATATGAATGAAGATGGAGAGTTTTTTACCTTCTATGATGGTCCTCCAACTGCAAATGGAAAACCTCACGTAGGTCACGTTTTAACAAGGGTTATGAAAGATATAATCCCTAGATTTAAGGTAATGAAAGGTTTTAAAGTGGTTAGAAAAGCTGGGTGGGATACTCACGGACTTCCAGTAGAACTTGAAATAGAAAAGAAGCTAGGTATATCAGGAAAAGAACAAATAGAAGAGTACGGTGTTGAAAAATTTGTTCAGGATTGTAAAGAAAGCGTATTTACTTACGTTAGTATGTGGGAAGAAATGACTAATAAAATAGGTTACTGGGTAGATATGGAGAACCCATATGTAACTTATCACAACACTTATATAGAGTCAGTATGGTGGGCTTTAAAACAAATGTGGAATAAGGATCTTTTATATAAAGGTCATAAAATAATGCCATATTGCCCAAGATGCGGAACTGGGTTATCTTCTCATGAAGTTTCTCAAGGGTATAAAGATGTTAAAGACTTAACTGCTATAGCTAAGTTTAAAGTTAAGGGAGAAGAAAATAAGCATATATTAGCATGGACAACAACTCCTTGGACGTTACCTTCAAACGTTGCTTTATGTATAAATAAGGCATATACCTATGTTGAAGTTAAAAAAGAAGAGGAAGTTTATATACTTGCTAAAGATTTAGTTTCTAAAGTATTAGGTGAAGAAGTTGAAGTTATAAAAGAATTTAAGGGCGAAGAGTTGTTAGGATTAGAGTATGAGCAATTACTACCTTTTGCTAAAGTTGAAGGTAAAGGCTTCTATATAGTTCATGGAGACTATGTTACTTTATCAGATGGTACTGGTATAGTTCATATAGCGCCTGCTTATGGTGAAGAGGATAGTTTAATAGGAAGAAAGTATAACCTTCCTTTCGTTAATTTAGTTAATGGAAAAGGAGAATTTGAACCAGAGGTTACTCCTTGGGCTGGAAAGTTTGTTAAAAAATGCGATGATGATATAGTTAAATATCTAGATGAGCATAATAAGCTTTTAAAAGCAGAAAAACATCTTCACTCATATCCTCACTGCTGGAGATGTGATACACCATTATTATATTATCCAACAGATAGCTGGTTTGTAAGAACTACATCTTTAAGAGATAAACTTCTTGAAAATAACAACAAAATAAATTGGTATCCAGATAACATTAGAACAGGAAGATTTGGTAAGTTCTTAGAAAATGTTATAGACTGGGGAATATCAAGAAACAGATATTGGGGTACTCCACTTCCTGTTTGGGAATGTGAATGTGGACACCAAGAATGTATAGGAAGTATTGAAGAATTAAAACAAAAAGGAATTAACGTTCCAGAAGATATAGAATTACACAAACCTTATATAGATAATGTTCATTTAAATTGTGAAAAGTGCGGAAAAGAAATGAAGAGATATTCAGAAGTTATAGACTGCTGGTTTGATTCAGGATCTATGCCATTTGCACAATTACATTATCCATTTGAAAATAAGGAAGCTTTCGAGAAAAACTTCCCAGCGCAATTTATATCAGAAGCAGTAGACCAAACTAGAGGATGGTTCTATACTCTACTAGCGATATCTACAGCTATATTTGATACAAATTCTTTTGAAAATTGTATAGTTTTAGGTCACGTATTAGATAAAAAGGGTTTAAAGATGTCTAAGTCTAAGGGGAATGTTGTTGCACCTAATGATGTTTTAGACACAGTAGGAGCAGATGCTACTAGATGGCATTTCTATACTGCAAGTGCACCATGGTTGCCTACAAGATTCTCAAAAGATGATGTTGCAGACACTCAAAGAAAGTTCCTAAGCACTTTATGGAATGTATACTCATTCTACGTTCTATATGCTGATTTAGATAAATTTGATGCAACTAAATACTCAGATTTTAAATCATCTAATGTAATGGATAAATGGATATTATCTAAGTTAAACACACTTATAAAAGTGGTTGAAGACAATTTAGAAGGTTACAAAATAACTCAAGCTGCATTATCTATTGAAGAATTTGTAGATGAATTATCTAACTGGTATGTAAGAAGAAATAGAGCTAGATACTGGACTACAGAATTGAATGAAGATAAGATAGGAGCATATACAACTTTATATAAAGTTTTAGTTACTTTATCAAAGATAGGTGCACCATTTGTACCATTTATGACAGAAGCTATATACCAAAGTTTAGTTGTTTCTTTAGATGAAAATGCACCTGAAAGTGTACATTTAACTATGTGGCCAGAATATGATGCTTCAGCTGTTAATGAAGATTTAGAAAAAGAAATGGATTTAGCTTATTCTATAGTTAAAATGGGAAGAAGTGCTAGAAATACAGCTAACATCAAGAACAGACAGCCGCTTTCAGAAATGTTAGTATCAACAGATTCTCTTCCAGATTATTATGGAGACATCATAAAAGATGAGCTTAATATTAAAGTTGTTGAATTTGGAGCTGATCTTTCAAAATATGTTAATTTTGAAATAAAACCTAACCTTCCTGTTTTAGGTAAGGCTTATGGGAAGATGATTCCTGGCATAAGAAAAGAAATAGCTGCTAGAAATCAAATGGATTTAGCTCAAAAGATACAAAATGGAGAAGTGGAAGTTATTAATGTAGATGGAACTGAAATAGAGTTAAATAAGGAAAGCCTATTAGTAACTATGCAGGGATTAGAAGGTTATGCTTTCTCTGGAGAAGGTTCTATAGGAGTAGTTTTAGATACAACAATAACTGAAGAACTAAAAGAAGAAGGACATTTAAGAGAAATAATATCTAAGATCCAAAACATGAGAAAAGAAAGTGGTTTTGAGGTTGCAGATAGAATAAACTTATATGTTTCTGGAAATGAGTTATTAGAAAAAGTAGTTAATAAATTCCAAGTAAATATTAAGACAGATACTTTGACTGATAATATTTTCTATAACGAAGATAAAAACTATGTAGAAGCTAATATCAATGGTGAAAAGCTTAGTATGTTAGTAGAAAAATTAAGTTAAATATTAATAAGCAATATGCCTTAAGGGTATATTGCTTATTGAATGTATATTATATTTTACGCTGAGGTGAAATTATGGAAAACAAAGGTAAAAAAGAAGGATTCTCCTCGTCTTTAGGAGTTTTCTTTGCAACACTAAGTGGGGCTATTGGATTAGGAAATATATGGAAGTTTCCTTATGTAACTGGGGCTAATGGGGGAGCGGCATTTATACTTATATATTTTATATTTGTATTATTATTAGGAATTCCTTTGATGTTAAGTGAATTTTATATTGGAAGAAGTACTAAAAGAAATCCTTTTGGATCAATTGGGGCCATAGAAGAAAGTAATTATCATAATTTTAAGTTTAACTTTCTAAATAAGATAAGAAAAAGTGGAATCTTTAAACTTATAGGATGGCTGGGAGTTACAACAGCAGCATTTATAATGTTTTATTATTCAGCAGTTGCCGGATGGGTTTATGAATATTTATTTAAGGCAATAAAGGGTGACTTCTCACCACTTAAAAATCTTACAGGAGAAGAAGCTGTAAAGTTTACTTCAGACACATTTAACAATAGTGTTAATGGTACATATACTCCTATGATATGGCAATTAGTTGTTTTAGTTGTTGTATCTATAGTATTAGTAGCGGGAGTTAAAAATGGGATAGAGAAGGTCACAAAAGTATTAATGCCATTATTCCTACTGCTTATACTTCTTTGTGATATAAGATCATTAACTTTATCTAAAGCTGGAGAAGGATTAAGTTTTTTGTTTACTCCAGACTTTTCTAAAGTAACAGCTGGAACATTACTTACAGCTTTAGGGTTAGCATTTTTTAAGCTAGCTTTAGCTATGGGGATATTAATTGTTTACTCAAACTATTATAAAAAAGATACAAACTTAATGGGCAACTCAGTTAAAGTAGCTATATCTGATACGGTAATATCATTAATGGCAGGAGTAGCTATATTTCCAGTGGTTTTTGAATTTGGGATAAGTCCAAGTTCAGGTCCAAGTTTACTATTTAAAAGTATACCACTAGCATTTGCACAATTACCTTTTGGGAATGGACTCTTGGCTATTTTCTTCTTATTAACAGCAATAGCAGCAACTACAGCTATGATTTCTCTAGTGGAAGCACCTGTAAGAATGTTCATGGAAGAATTTAATATGAGTCGAATTAAATCTGTAGGAATAACTTCAACAATAATATTTATAATAGGTGCTATTACAGTACATCCTAAGAGTATATTTGGAGCTGTACTTATTGGAAACAAAAATTTCTTTGATTTATTTGGTTTCCTAACAGATAATGTTATGATGCCTTTTGCTGCATTATTAACAGCAATATTTATAGGATACTTTATTAAAAAAGACAGCTTTAAACAAGAACTTACAAATTACGGACAGTTAAATAAAAATGTTAAGTATCTACCATACCTTAGGGTGTGTTTAAGATATATAATTCCTATATTAATTACAGTTATTTTCTTAAATAGTATAGGTGTATTTAATTAATTTGTTAAATTATATAAAAAATAGTAGAAATCAGCCCTAAATTTGTCATTTAGGGTTGATTTTAATTTTATAATTGATAAAATGGTAATTAGCTTATGAAAATAATTGAAAACTTTATTAAACTTTCGTATAATTAAGGGAGGAAAACGTTTAGTACGGATTAATTTAATAAAAGTGTTTAAAATATAATAAGAGCTGAACTTAGTAAAGTACCAAGTGGAAATAAATATAAAAAAATATTGTGATAAGCGGGAGTGATTTAGTTATGGCGACTTCTATTAAAGACGTTGCAAGAGAAGCGGGAGTTTCAATAGCAACAGTTTCAAGAGTTTTGAATGACATCGATGTTGTAAATGAGGAAACAAAAAAGAAAGTTGTAGATGCGATTAAGAAATTAGGCTACAGACCAAATATAGTTGCAAGAAGTTTAAAAACTCAAAGAACAAAGACAATAGGTATACTTATACCAGATATATCTAATCAGTTCTATCCAGAAGTGGTTAGAGGAGCAGAAGATGTAGCTAATATTTATGATTATAATGTTATGCTATGTAATTCTGACTTTGATGTAGAAAAAGAAAAAGAATATTTAAGAGTTCTAAAAGAAAAAATGGTAGATGGAGTTTTATATATGAGTTCTTCTCTACAAGATGAAATTTTAGGATTAATAAATGAATTAGACGTAAAAACAGTGTTAATTGAAACTAAAGATAAGGAAAGTAAGTTACCAAGTGTTACTATAGATAACGAAAAGGCAACTTATGAAGCTACTAGATATCTATTAGATAAAGGGTTAAAAAAGATAGCTTATATAGGAATAGAAAAAGAAGAATTAAATGCTTGGGCAGAGAGATTTAATGGTTATGAAAAAGCTATGAAAGAATCAGGATTTGAAATAGATCCTAAGAGAACATTCTTTGGTCCATTAAAAGTTAAAACTGGTAGTGAAGGCGTAGAGGCTATAGTTTCTTCTGGTGAATCTATAGATGGAATAATATGTGGTTCAGATGAAGTAGCTATGGGTGCTATAAATGCCTTAAGAGATAAGGGAATAAGCGTTCCAGAAGACGTTAAAGTTATGGGCTTTAATAATATCTACTCATCAGCTGTTTTCTATCCTAAGATAACAACAATAGCTCAACCTATGTATGATATGGGATCAGTAGCTATGAGAATGCTTATTAAGCTTATAAATCAAAAAGAGTTAGAACAAGGACATTATGTTTTAGAACATGAGTTAATTGAAAGAGATAGCTGTAAATAGCATTTAGGAGTTCCAAAAGTTTGGGGCTCCTTTATTATATAAATACTTTGGAGAGAAATTTTAAAATGAATTTTAATTATAAGGTAATTGTAAGTAAGAGAAGAAAAACAGTAAGAGTAAAAATAGCCTCAGAAAAAGAAGTAATCATATATTCTCCTTATAGAATTAGCAATAAGGAAGCTGAAGCTATAATTAATTCAAATATAAAACAAATAGAAAAACTTATAGACAAACTAGCAAAGCTTAGGGGTCCATCCATACTAGAAAGAGGTTGGTTGTATATTTTAGGTGAAAAAGTTCCTGTAACTATAATTGAGAAAAAAGAAGAGGGGATAAGTTTAAAATACGATGGACAAAGAGTCTATTTATCTATAAATCCTAATCACAATCAAGATGAAGTAAGGGAATTAATAAAAAAATGGTATAAAAAAATTGCCAAAGAGTATCTAATAAGGCTCACTGTTGAAATGGCTGAGAAATATAACTTCACAGTAAACAGTGTAAGAATTAAAGATGTGAAAACTAGATGGGGAAGCTGTTCATCAAAAAGAAATATTAATTTAAGTTATAAACTTATCATGGCACCTAAAGAGGTTATAGGGTATGTGATTGTTCATGAATTATGTCATTTAAAAGAAATGAATCATTCAGAAAAGTTTTGGAGAGAGGTCTCCAATATAATCCCTAATTATAAAGTTTATTTAGAACATCTGAAAAAGTTTGGACACAATTATGAAGTATAAGATGATTGAAAATTGACAAAGTGCAATTGACAATTTTTTTAGTGGAGAGTAGAAAGGTGAGAATTGAGAGTTAGGGAATAATTTATAATTAAAGGAGTTTCCTTAAGGAATTTCCTCTTTAAACTTTCCACTGTCAACTCTCAACTAAACTAAAGAATTCCTTCAGTTTTTAATATATCCTCAAGTTCTTGAACTTTTTGAGAAAGAGTCATAAACTTTTCTTTTAATACATCTTTTGAGTTATTGTCATCAATAACTTTTTCTATATCCTCTACAGTTTTTAAAGCTTCGTCAACTTCATGTTGAGCTAATTTTAGTTTGCTTTCTTCCATTTTAAATCTCCTTTTTTTCTTTAGGTTTAATATTAAGAATTAAATATACCTGCAATTTTATCCTATCACGTATTAATAAGTGCTTCAAGAAATTATTCTATAAAACAACTACGGTGCATATAGATTATTATGTCCAGAATTAGTAGAAAGGAGTACAAAATGATAAATTATATATGGTTCTTTATGATAGCCTTAGGAATAATAGTTGGAATGGTGACAGGAAAAGGTGCAGATATAAGCAAGGGGATAGTAGAGTCATCAGCATCCTCAGTAGAAATAGTTGTTGGACTAGTAGGAATGATGTGTTTTTGGTGTGGAGTAATGAAAGTTGCCGAAAAAAGTGGATTAACAGAAAAACTAGCTAAAGTTATGAAACCATTTTTGAGAATAATTTTTAAGGAAGCTTCCAAAGATGAAAAAGCTCTCGGAGCTATTGTTATGAATATTACTGCAAATATGTTTGGGCTATCTAATGCGGCTACTCCTTTTGGAATAAAAGCTATGGAGGAAATGCAAAGATTAAATAAAGATAAAAGTAGAGCCTCCAATGATATGGCATTATTTTTAGTATTAAATGCTGCTTGTATACAGTTAGTACCATCAACAATCATATCAATAAGAGCATCACTAAATTCAGAGAACCCAGCAATTATAATAATTCCTGCAATGATAGCAACTGGCAGCGCAGCATTGGTAGGAATAATATGCTGCAAAATATTACAGAGATATTTTTAGGAGGAGCCATGCTGAGATATTTAAGTTTGAGTATAATACCAATAATACTATTTATTATAATAACTTATGGAATGATCAAAGATAGAAAAGTTTACGAGTGGTTTGTAGAAGGGGCAAAGGATGGCTTAAGTGTATGTATTAGGATATTTCCATACCTTTTAGCTATGGTAGTAGGAGTAAAAATATTTAGAGAAGCAGGACTAATAGATATATTGAATTTTTTATTATCTCCGATAACAGTATTAATAGGATTACCTAAAGAAATACTCCCTTTAATCCTAATTAAACCTCTTTCAGGAAGTGGAGCAATAGGAGTATTTACAGATATTCTTAAAACCTATGGTGTAGACAATTATATAGGTTTGGTCTCTTCTGTAATTATGGGAACAACAGAGACAATTTTCTATACAATTACAGTGTATTTTGGAGCTGTAAAAATAAAAAAGATAAGACATACTCTATGGGCAGCGGTTATGGCAGATATGACTGCTATAATTATGGCTTTAATAGTTGTAAAAATAATACTGTAAAATTATTGACAAAAGGTATAGAATACCTTATTATAAGATTATAGATAATATTTAATAATTTTATAATTATGAGGTGATTAGGGTGATAGAAATAATCAATGCAACTAAAAGTTATAATGGTAGAGTTAATGCCGTGGATGACATATCACTTACCATTAACAATGGAGAAATATTTGGTTTCTTAGGACCAAATGGAGCAGGAAAAACAACTACGATAAAGATGCTTACAGGCATAGCTGAGGCTACAAAAGGTGAGATTTTAATAAATGGAATAAGCATAACTAAAGATCCTATACTTTATAAAAAACAGTTTGGATATGTTCCAGATAATCCAGATATGTTTTTAAGAATGAAGGGAATAGAATATCTAAACTTTATTGGAGATGTTTATGATGTTTCTGCAGATGAGAGAAAAAAAGTAATTTCTGAATTAGCAACAAGGTTTTCTATGGAAACTGCTTTAAGGGATAAGATACAAAGTTACTCTCATGGAATGAGACAAAAAATAGTGTTAATGGGAGCACTTCTTCATAAACCAGATGTTTGGATATTAGATGAACCTATGACTGGTTTAGATCCAAAATCAGCATATATACTTAAGGAAATGATGAGGGAGCATGTTGAAGAAGGAAAAACAGTATTCTTTTCAACTCATGTTTTAGATGTAGCAGAAAAATTATGTGATAGAGTAGCTATTATAAATAAAGGAAAATTATTATTTTGTGGAACTCTCGAAGAAATAAAAAATCAATTTAAGGTAGATGAATCCTTAGAAAAAATGTTCTTGGAGATGACTGAAAATGAATAAGTTAGTTACTATAACCAAGTTTTTTTTAAGAAATTTCTATGAGAGTTTAACATCTAATGTAAAGTCAGGCGGACAAAAAGCATTAACTATAGTAGCCATGGGATTTATTCTTATAATGCTTGCTGTTCCAATTACTCTTTTTGTAACAGTAAGCTATGGGGTATTAGACCACTTTAATCAAAGTGAGCTAATTTTAGGAACCTTGTTTAATGGAGCTTCCACAATTATATTTTTATTTGGGATAGCTGGAGTAATGAGCATATTTTATTTTAACAATGATATAGAATGGATACTTCCATTACCCATAAAAGCATCTCATATAGTCATAGGAAAATTTCTAACCTTACTAGTTTATGAATATATAATATTGTCAGTTATAATACCCGCACTTATAGCTTATGGAGTATTATCTGGTAGCGGTATATTTTATTACATAACCGCATTAATAGTCTATATTACTATTCCAGTTATTCCTATAGCTTATGGAGTTATATTGAGTTTTATATTGATGAGATTTACGAATCTTTCTAAATATAAGGATGCATTTAAAGTAGTTACTGGTTTAATAGGATTGTTTTTAGGTCTTGGGATTAATTTCTTAGGTCAGAGGATAGGAAATGGTGCAATGACTATGGATAATGCTCAAGATATTCAAGAAATATTTGGGCAAGGGTCTCTTTTAGATAAAATGAATACAGTATTTATAAACACTAAAGTTTCTGCTTATGCTTTAAGTGAAAGTGGAACTTCTAAAGGATTTATTAATTTAGGACTACTGATTTTAATTGTTTCTTTAGTAATGATAGTTCTATATGTTTTAGCAGAAAAAGTTTATATAAAGGGAGTAGTTGGATTATCAGAATCCTCTTCAACTAAAAAGAAGTTAAGTAATGAGGAGCAAAAAAGTCTTATAAAGCAAAACTCTGCTCTTAAGGCTTGGATTATGAGAGAAATAAAAATATTATTTAGAACTCCGTCCTATGTAGTTAATTGTATATCAACATTGATATTACCTATATTTATATTCGTTATTCCAATGTTAAGTACAGGCTCGGGAGGAATATACCAAGTTTCTAACTTTATAAATAGCTTAGATAACAAAATTATAATAGTAGGAATATACATGGCGTTTTTAGCTTTTTCAGTAAGTGCAAATTCAATAGCTGCAACTTCAATATCTAGAGAGGGTAGAGAACTTCTTATAATAAAATATCTACCTACAGATACAAGAGTTAAGTTGTTTGCTAAGGTTATTGTAGGCATACTTTTAAGCAGTGTTACAAATGTAATATGTAGTGTAGCCCTAGTAGTGTTTAAAGTAGATATGTATGTAATTCTATTATCACTTTTAATGGGAGAGGTTGTAATA
Organism: Clostridium sp. UBA1652; assembly: GCF_002320975.1. NCBI lineage: Bacteria > Bacillati > Bacillota > Clostridia > Eubacteriales > Clostridiaceae > Clostridium > Clostridium sp. UBA1652. The sequence goes on along the minus strand of NZ_DCLI01000092.1, from coordinate 112,238 downwards.
ACTTTAATAAGCATTATTGGAGTTATAGTAGACAGCTATAGTCCTAAACTTTATTGGGAAAATGAGCAGCAGGCAGTTAAAAATAACTTAAATTCCTTAAAGGTTATGGGAATAGGTATTGTTATAGGAATTTTAGGCTTAGTAATTTTTGTTGCTGGTAATTTAATTTCTAATGTGGTTGGTATATTAGGTATTTTAATATACTTAATAATATTAATAGGGGTAAGTTATAAACTTCTAATAAGCAAGGCTACAAAAAAAGTTGAAAAACTTGAATAAAAAGAGAACTTTTATGAGACTTTAATCGTCTATATATATGAAGGAATAAAAAAAGAGGAGAGGGAAATGGAAAGGGATAAGTTGAACTCTACAGATGGGGATATCACAAGAATAAGTTATGGAATAGCCTTTGGATCAGGTATAGGAGTAGTATTAGGAGCAATCATAAGCAATGTTCCTCTAGGATTTTCATTAGGAGGAGTCAGCGGTATCCTAATATCTATTGTATATAACTTTGTAGTAAAAAGTAAAAAAGGCAAAGAGTAATGATTATTAATATAAATAGGCAGCTTTAAGAATAAAAACCTTAAAGCTGCCTATTTATTTTTGAGAGGATTTTTATTAATGTTCATAAAAACTCCTTTCAAAACAGTTTTTAAACCAACATTAACTATTATATACTAACCTAATAAAAAGGCAAAAAAATAAGGAAATTCCATAAGGAAAATCCTAAAATCATTGGGATATTTTCTCTATCTTAAATTTTATTTAGAGACTAATTAATTGTTTGTTTTATATGGGTATAAGGGTTCTAAAAGCTTTTTCTCAGGGCTTAGCCCCATGCCTGAGATGCTTTTAGAAATTATGTATAATAGCCCCCTTAAATGCCTAAGGCATGAATGTATTGTATCACAAAAATATACTAACTCATCTTCAAACTTAAAAAGTAGACAAGATATCAAGAAAAACAAAGAATGCCATATAAAAACAAGTATATTTTCATATAGTGGCTTAATTTATCCTATTATTATTATTATTCAAATGTTATAATTTATGCAGAAACACAAATTGAGGACAAATGTATTTCTCTGAGAAACACAAAGGGGTGATAAAGTGAATGAAGAGAAGTTTTATATAGTAAATGGAAAGATATTACCTGATATATTTATAAAGGTTATGAAGGTTAAAGAGCTTATATACAGTGAACAAGTAAAAGATATTACTGAGGGAGTTAAGAAAGTTGGGATAAGTAGAAGTGCTTATTATAAATATAGGGATGCAATATACCCAATGAATGAGCCTATTAATAGCAGAAAAGTTATATTAAATATATTGCTTTCTCATGAAGCAGGAGCCTTATCTAGAGTATTAGATCTTATAGCTGAATATAAGGGAAATATACTTACAATAAATCAAGATATACCTATAAATTTAACTGCTAATGTAACAATAACTGTAGATGTATCCAATATAACAATAAAAGCAAAAACCTTACTTGAAAGTATAGATGCGCTTCCTAATGTTGTTAAAACCAGAGTTTTGTTTGTAGAATAGTATGCTATAATTAAGTTAAGCATTAAAGAAGCAAAGGAGATAAGTTATGAAGGCAGAAGTTTTTATAAAAAATAGAGAAAATTTATTTAAAGTTGTGGAAGAAAATAGTGCGGTAATATTATTTGCAGGAAAAGCACCTAAAAAAACAGCTGATGAAGCATATAGTTTTACACCTAATAGAAATTTTTATTATTTAACTGGAATAGATGAAGAAGAAATAACTTTAATATTGGTAAAAAAGAAGGATGAGCAAAGAACAATATTATTTGTAAAAGAACCAGACTTAGAAATGGAAAAATGGGTTGGGAAAAGTATAAGAGCGAATGAAGCAAAAGAAAAAGGTGGATTTACAGAAGTTCTATATACTAAAGAATTTGAAGGAACTATACATGGACTTATATTTAAAGAAGAAATAGAGAAAGTATATTTTGATTTAGAAAAAGATGGTTTCTCTGAAAGAGAAACCTTAGTTGAAGAGTTTGCAAGAAATCTAAAGAATAAATATCCTCAAGTTTCAGTAAAAAATATTTACAACAGTATAGCAGAACTTAGACTTGTAAAGTCTAGTGAAGAAGTAGAAAATATGCAAAAAGCTATAGATATTACCATTGAAGGGGTAGAAGCTTTAATGAAGAATTCTAAACCAGGTATGATGGAATATGAACTTGAAGCTTATTATGATTTTAGTTGTAAGAGAAGAGGCGCAACAGACGCTGCATTTAAGACAATAGCAGCTGCTGGAGTTAATGCTACAATACTTCACTATGTTGATAATAATTCTATAATTAATGATGGCGACTTAATATTATTTGATTTAGGTTCACAATATGAATATTATAATGCAGATATAACAAGAACTTTCCCTGCAAACGGTAAGTTTACAGAAAGACAAAAACAAGTTTATGAAGCTGTACTTAGAGTAAACAAAAAGGTAATAGATGAGATTAAACCAGGAGTTAATTGGGGAGACATAAACACTAAAGCTACATATTGGGTTGCAGAAGAATGTATAGCTTTAGGATTAATAGACGATAAAAAAGATGTAAGAAAATACTATTGGCATTCTATAGGTCACAGCCTGGGATTAGATACTCATGATGTGGGTAAAAGAAATGTGGAGCTAAAACCTGGAATGGTATATACAGTAGAACCTGGAATTTATATAGCAGAAGAGGGGATAGGAGTAAGAATAGAAGACGATATATTAGTTACTGAAGATGGAAATGAAATATTAACTAAGGCAATGATTAAAGAAGTTAGTGAAATAGAAGAATTCTTCAGAAATCGTTAATTATTAAGTGTTTATTAATATTAGAGTAATATTAGAATTAAATGGTATAATAATATTAATAAGAATGTATGGGAGATGATTTAAATGATAAATGATCTTAAGAAATTGTTGTTAGCTGGAGTGGGTGCCGTAGCTACAACTTATGAAAAAGCATCTGAAGTTGTGGATGAGTTAGTTGAAAAAGGTAGATTAACTGTAGATGAAGGTAAAGAGCTTTCAGAAGAATTAAAAAGAAACTTTACTACAAAAGCCACAGAAAAAATTAACGAAATAAAGTCAGTAAACAAAGAGAGTTTAGAAAAGGTTATTTCAGAACTTGGATATGTTAAAAAACAAGAGATAGATAAACTAAAAGTAAGAATAGAGTTTTTAGAAAATAAACTAGATCAAATGTAGACTAAAGGGTTTCCCTTTAGTCTATTTATTAATTATTGCTTAGTGACAGGGAAACAGGAGTGATTTATTTGAACAGAAGTACTTTTAATAGGTTTAGAGAGATAATTAGAGTACTTACCTATTATGGTTTTGGGTATTTTGTTGAAGAGAAAATACTAAATAAAAAACAGAAGGTTGAAAACTTTAGAAAAGCGTTTGAAGATTTAGGACCAACTTTCATAAAAATAGGGCAGATACTTAGTACTAGACCAGATATTATTTCAGAAGAATATATTGAAGAATTGAAAAAGCTTCAAAATGATGTGGTTAAGGTTCCTATAGAAGATATTAAAAGAACTTTTCAAGAGGAACTAGGAAGAGATATAAATGAATGTTTTTTAGAATTTAATGAAGAACCTATAGCTTCTGCATCTGTTTCTCAAGTTCATGAAGGAGTTTTAAAAAGCGGAGTAAAGGTTGTAATAAAAGTTCAAAGACCAAATATAAAAGAACTTATGAGCCAAGACATGAGGATTTTAATGAGGCTTACTAGAATGGCAAAAGGAAAGTTTAAAGAAACTTTAATTGATCCAATGGAAGCTTTAAAAGAAATACAGAACATTACAGAAAAAGAATTAGATTTTAGGATAGAAAAAGATAACTTAAAGAGATTTGAGAGAAATAATAGAGATGTAGTACCACTTCACGTTCCAGAAGTTTATGATGAATATTCTACTGCTAGAATTTTAATTATGGAAAAAATAGAAGGTTATAAGATAACAGATAAATATAGCTTAATTCAAGATAACTATGAACTTGAAGACATATCAAAAAAATTGGTATCTATATATTTTAAGCATATTTTTAAGGATGGCTTTTTCCACGGGGATCCCCATCCAGGTAATATTCTAGTATCTGACAACAAAATTTGCTTTATAGATTTTGGGATAATGGGGGAAATAAATCCTTACCTAAGGGAATGGTTTAATAAGGTAATAATAGCATTAGCTAAAAAAGATATAAATAAGCTAGTTGACTTTATATTAGCAATAGGAATAAAAAATGGAACTATTAATAAAAGCAATTTATATGAAGATATAGAAGGGTTTTTAGATGTTTATTTAGGGACTTCATTAAAGAACATAAAAATATCTAGGATGCTTCAAGAGATAATGGCTATATCATCTAAAAACAATATTTTAATGCCTACAGACTTAGTAATATTAGCTAAAAGCATGGTAATATTTGAAGGGGTGATTGCAGAGTTATCTCCTGATTTAGACATATTAACTATGGTTATAGCTATAATGGGCAATGATAGTAAATTATTTTTCTTAAATGATTTAAACAAAGAAGACATAGCATTAAAACTTTATAAATTCATTGAAAGTTCTATAGAGCTTCCCGAAAAAGCTGTTAGTTTTATGGACAGTGTAAAAGGTGGAAGGTCAAAGATTAACCTACAGATAAATGATTTAGATAAATCAATGGATAGATTCAGTAAAATGGTCAATAGAATGGTGTTTTCTATGATAATTTCAGCTATGATAGTAGGTTCATCACTAATAATAGATTATAATGGGGCACCACAATTTCATGGGGTTTCAGTAATAGGCTTGTTTGGATTTTTTATAGCTGCAATATTAGGAGTTTGGCTTGTTATAAGTATAATAAGATCAGGAAATATATAAAATAATTCTTGATTAAATATTTACCACAATGTATAATTCAATAAAAGTGAATATTTTAGAGATAGAGGCGCAAGGTTTAAAAGTATCTTCATGGAGTTAAGCACTGAGAAGTGAAGAGAAAGGAAACATTGCCGAAGTGTGTAGTTAATGCTTTAAAACTATACAACTGGTCTTATATAGAATATATATAAGATTGTCACAAATAATGTTTGTGGAGTGCTATCCAATGGAAACTGTTATTGATATTTTTCAGTACATACAGAGCCTTGGATTACTCCAAGGCTCTTTTTTATTCTTTAAAATATTGGGGAACACTTTTAGATAATAACAGCCTTAATTAATAAACATAAAAGAAAAGATGTGCAAGTGGAAAATAAAAAACTTGCATTTGTAAATAGAAATATATTTACATTACAACATTTTATGTTAGAATTGAAATTAGGCGGTAAATAAAAATTCATTTGGGGGTATATTTAATGTATAAAATTCCTAGTTCTATGATGACGCAACATCCAGACAACGTAGATACTTATGTATCTATACAACAAGAACCACAAGAAGCAATTGACGGTCTTACATTTCAGGAGAAAGGTGGACTTGGAATAAATGAGATAATGATTGACTTTGAAGGTAAGTTAACACCATATCATCAAACTTCTCAGGTGGCCTTAGGATTAATCTCTAATGGGATAACTCCAGGAAAGGATGTAGCTATAACGCCAAGAATTCCTAATGCGAATAAGGAATCAGTATTTAGACAATTAATGAGTATAATGTCAATAGTTGAAACTAATGTTCAAGCCTACCAACATACAGGAGTGCAGGCTATAAAAGAAGTTGTAGTACCTATGGTTGAGACTGGAGCAGAGGTTTGCCAATTCCAAGATAGAGTAAACTCTGTTATTGAACTTGGAAACAAAAACTATGATGTTAAATTTGATTTGAATAGTATAAGAATAATTCCACTAGTAGAAGGGGTTCCTTCATTAGTAAATATAGATACTATATTTGATGAGTTTTATCATACCTCAGAAGATAAAGGTGATAAGCTTGAATCTTTAAGGTTTATGCTAGCACGTTCAGATTCTGCTATGTCCTATGGATTAATATCAGGAGTATTATCTGTAGTACTTGCAATAGATACAGCTTATAAGTGGGGAAAAGACCATGGAGTAGAAGTATATCCAATATTAGGTTGCGGTTCACTTCCATTTAGAGGACACTTTACTAACGATAATGTTGAAAGCATGATTAAAACTTACTCAGGTATTAAGACTTTTACACTACAATCAGCTTTAAGATATGACCATGGAAGAGACAAAGCAAAAGAAGTAGTAAATAAATTGAATGATAATATAGATAAATCAGTTCATAGAAACTTTAATCAAGAAGATATAGAACTGATGAAAGAATTCATAGGAATATTCTCAAAATATTATCTTCAAACCTTCTTAAAAATAATAAACACAGTAAGTTTTGTATCAGACTTTATTCCCAAAAACAGAGATAGACTTACTAAGAGTAAAACTGGTTTAGACTATACTAGAGATCTTCCAGAAATAGATAAAATAGCAAACTGGGTTAAAGATGAGAAATTAAAAAATGAATTATTATCAATAGACCTAAACGTAGAATATTCAGTACCAAGAGCTATTTCTTACACTGGAGCTATGTACACTCTAGGAATACCACCAGAATTCGTAGGAATGGGTAGAGGTCTTAGGGAAATAAAAGAAAAGTATGGACAAGAGGGAATAGATAAACTAAAAGAATTCTATCCTCAAATAAAAAAAGACTTTAGATTTGCAGCTTTATTTGCTAATCCTAAAGTTTCAAAAAGAATAATAGATGAATCTGCAAGATTAGAATATGCAGAGGATCTAGAATTAGTAAATGAAATATTAGACTTAGGTATTGATTTTGAATACCTAAATGATAATGAATTCTACCATACATTACTTAAAACAACACGTCCAATAATAATGCACCTAATAGGTTCAGAAGAAGATTTATTAGAAAATAAAACAGAAGAACTTAAGATTCTAAATGAGTGGATTATAAGAATGGGTAAATTAAGAGGAAGTATGGGTTAATAGAGAAATATGTATGGCCTCGTTAACAGTGTTAACGAGGTTTTTTGTTGTATCTATGAATTATCAATAATTATGGCTATTTCCCCAGCGCCAACTACTGCAACACGGTCATCATCTAGAATAGTTCCTAAGTTTACTGTATCGTTTATGTTATCAAATTTTTTAAAGAAGGTTTGATTACCATTAGCATCAATTATGGATAGGCTTACAGGAGTATTCTGGTTTACAAGTGTAGCTGTAGCCTTAACTTGTATAGCATTTGTAATATCATATACACCCTCTTTGTAAGTATTTGATTCAGAAATTATTTTTGGTGTTTCAGTTAAATTCATAAAAGTTGATAAAATAATTGGTATTAATAAAGTTAGTTTCATAATATGCACCTCACTTTATATAGTTTCTTTAAGTTTAGATGGAAATATTCATAGCTAGTTGGACTAAAGTCTACTTCTACTATCCACGAATATATTAAGAGACTAGAGAAAAAAGGGTATATATCTAGAATAGATGCATCACCAAGAAGTATTAAGGTTGAAAAGAGGGATTAGTAGATGAAAAATGTAATTTATTTTTCAGGAGAAGATGTAGAAGTAAATGGTATAGAAACTAAAATGTACTTACACTATAGGATAGACAAAGAAAATTTATATCACATAAATAAGGGGTTAGAGTTAAGCAAAGATGAAGCTATGGATTTAAGTATATATGATTATGGAAGGATGATATATAATCAATTAACAGGTACGATAACCATAGAATTAGATAAATATGAACAGAATTTTGATTACAAAGTAATTGAGACCTTATGGGCTAGAGATAAATTTTTTAGAGTTATTGCAGATATTGAATCTTAAAAGAATGGGAGCAAAATAAAAAGAGACTATTGAATTAGCAGACTAAAATTCTGTTATCCGATAGTCTCTTTTTTCATTAATCTTTTCTAATGAATGAATTTAAGATTAAAATGTACAATAGTACTGTTTAGTTATCTTCATCCAAATCCCCATCCGTATCTAAGGTTGGATTAAAATATTTATTAACTAAAACAGCTATAACAATTCCGATAGCAGTATCTATGATTCTATTTATTGCATAAAGATAGGTTACGCCACCTCTAATATTTATCATTATAGCTAGAAAAACAACACAACTAATAGATATAGAGGGCTGCTTTTTTAATATTACTCCCGTATATATAACAATTACTATTCCAAGGCTTATTAAAACAGATGTTGGAATAGGAATATAAGGTTCAATAAAAATGAAAATTATTCCGTGTAAACCACCAATCAAAGTTCCAATTAATCTATTTTTTCCTGCGAGCACAGAATTTTTAACAGAATCTCCTGTACAAATAACAGCAGCTATACAAGCATAAAAGGGAAGCTCTCTATTCATAATCTCAAACAATAAAATACATGCTAATACAGAAAGAGCAGTTTTGAGATTTCTAAGCCCTATTTTAGGCAATTTATTTATCTTAAAGTTCATATTTACCTCCTAAAAAGAAAATCATTAGTTACAAAGTTATAGTTAAATAATACTATAAATCCATATTAAAATACACCTTTGGGCTAAAGTGAAATCATAATGCTATAATATACTTAATGAGATTGTTGGAAGTTTATTGAAATTATAAAGGGTTCAGCTAAAAGGTTGAATCCTTTATAAATTTTTGATATTTGTCATTATAGATAGAAATACAACTCAGGTTATAGATGTTTATATAACTCATTTAATGGTATAATATAGATAGAAGAATGTTAATATGATTGATAAAATAAAACCTATAAGGAGGTTAAATTAATGACTGAAAAAGTTCTTGAAAAACAATTAATAGAAGCCATTAGGATATTAAAAGAAGAGATAAATCCTTTTTGTATCTACCTTCTAGGTTCAGCAAGTAGAAATGAGCTAAGAGAAGATAGCGATATAGATATAGCATTTATAAGTGAGAAAAAATTAGACAGCTATGAAGTATTTATGCTTGCGCAAAAATTATATGATACCTTTAAAAGAGATGTTGATCTAATAGATTTAAAAGAGTCATCTACAGTATTTAAAGCTCAAGTAGTTGGAACAGGAAAAGTGATACATTGTAATGATGATATTAAGAGACAATATTTTGAAATGAGAGCTTTCAAGGAATATGCGCTGCTTAATGAAGAAAGAGAAGAGATACTTAAAGGGGTAAAAGAACGGGGGCGTGTTTATGGGTAAGGATGTGATTTTTAATAAGACACAAACTATAGAAAGATGTATTGAAAGAATAAATTCAGTTTATGCTGACGATGCTAATAATTTAAAAGATTATACTAAGCAGGACTCAATAATTTTGAATATACAAAGAGCCTGCGAGGCAGCTATAGATTTAGCTATGCATATAGTGTCTGAGAAAAAGTTAGGAATACCTCAAAATAGTAGAGACGCATTTGAAGTTCTATATTCTAATAAACTTATAGAGGAAAAACTTATGAACAATCTTAAAGCTATGGTGGGTTTTAGAAATATAGCTGTGCATGATTATAAAAGTATAAATTTAAAAATTGTAGAGATGATAATAAAAAATCATATGGATGACTTTAAGGAGTTTACCTATGAAATAAATAAATTAATATAATAATCAGAGAGCTGTGGCACTGAACAATTAGTGCACAGCTATTTTTATATATTGAAGTAGCATAGCCTCCTTTGGATTCTATTAATTTTTAGGGATACACCATTATAAATGCTTAATAAAGGTGCAATACATGCCCTTATATAAGATGGAACAATATAGATTATTTAGGGTAAATATGATAAAATTAGTAGAAAAAACTAATATAGAAATGAGGGGTATAATGGGGAATAAAAAGATTGAAATTTCTATATGTGATGATGAGCCTATAATTCAAAATGCCGTTAAAAAATTATGCGAAAAATACCTGGATGAACATAATATGGATTATAGAATAGAACTGTTTGATAATGGGACAAGGCTTATAAATTATGAAGGGGATATAAATATATTATTTTTAGATGTTGAAATGCCTGGTATAAATGGCTTCCAGGTAGCAAAAGAGCTGAATAACAAACACAATAATATATTTATTATTTTTATAACGAGCCATTCAAACATGATTAAGGAAGCCTTTAAGGTTAAAGCTTTTAGATATCTTTATAAACCCTTAGATCATGAAGAATTTTTTGAGGCAATAGAGGAAGCCATAAAAGAATTTACTGAAGCACACAGCATTATAGTAAAACAGAGAGAAGAGAGTATTTTAATAGAGAAAAAAGATATTCTCTATATAGAGTCATTGGGGGAAGGCTCAGCTATATATGTTAGAGATAATAGTTATGTAACAACCAGTTCTCTAAAAAAATGGAGAGAAGAATTAGGTGATAGACATTTCTTTCAATGTCATAAATCTTTTATAGTTAATTTTCAGAACGTAATAAAAATAGAGAATGGACATTTTCTATTAAAAAATAATAAAGAGACACCTGTATCCATTAGGAATAGAAAGGTAGCTAAAGATAGGTTTATTGAATATATTAGTCAAAATGCTAGATATGTTTAGGGAGATACGACATGGGGAGTTTTTATTGGACTAGTTTGTACATATTAGATTTTATAAAGTTATATTTGATTATAGTTAAAATAATGGGTTATGAACATAAAAAGAATAATAAGATATTTATTGGAGGATTGATAGTCACTAGTGTGATGATATCAATCATTATGCTTGTAGGATTAGAGGATATTGCGTTCTATATAGCAGGAATAATGGCTATGATTATAATGGTAATATACTTAAAGGGTTATAAAAATATTTTTATAGTAATTTTATCTTTCTTGATCATATGTGTTATGGATGTTATCTTAGCTAGCCTATATGCTATTATTATGGATTTTAATGTAGACATTATTTTGAAAAGTTATTTATATAGCTTTATTAGTAATTTTTTGAGTATTATTTTTCTATCGATACTCTATCAAATAAAGAAAATCTGGAGAATAGGGAAATTAAATATGAATAAAAGACAAATGGGTATTACCTTTTTTGGATTTTTAGGGATAGCTTTATACATAGCACCAGTACATGTTCTAGGATTAATGCAGAAAAATGATCAGATTAAGAATTTTACTATAATAGGGATAAGCTTAAGTGGAATAGCTTTTGTAGCTATATGTGTATATTTAATAATATTAGATAAAAACAATAAATATTATCAAGAGTGCCTAATAATAAATGAAAAGTTACTAGAACAGCAAAAGGATTATTATTCTATGTTAATTGAAAAGGATAAGGATACAAAGAGGTTTAGACACGATATAGCAAATCACTTTTATTGTATGAAGATATTGTTTGAGGACGAAAAATACGACGAACTTTATTCTTATATGAATAATATTCAGGGAGCTATTGATAAGTTAAGCACTAACATGCAGACTGGTAATGATATAGTTAATATTGTAGTTGGTGATGTATTAGGTAATAAAATCAACAATGATATAAAGCTAAAGTGGAGAGGAAAGCTTCCAGATAAACTGAAAATATCCAATATGGATTTATGTATTATTTTCTCTAATCTTCTTAAAAATTCAGTAGAAGCAGTGGAAAAAATAGCAGAGAATACAGAGAAAAAAATAGAAGTGGAAATAAAACAATTAGAAAACAATATTATAATTAAAGTTAAAAATCCTATTAGTGAAAAAGTTAATATAATTGATAATAAATTAATAACTTCTAAATTAGATAAAAACAATCATGGTTTTGGTAGTTTAAATATTAAAGAATCAGTAAATAAATATGGAGGAAATATTAAGTATAACATTTCAGAAGAAAGCTTTTTAGTTGAAATTATATTTAGTGATATAATTATGAATTAACGTTCATCTATTTTTATTTAACGTTCATCAGAATAGTTGAAAAACAATCTAAAGTGTATGGTATAAATTACGCTATAGATTGTTTTTTTTATTTTAATGTATTGATAAGGCAGGTGGAGAGAATGAGTACTATGAGTACAATGGACATGAGTTGGCTTTGGCATTTAATCAAAGGTTTAAGGGGATAAAATTCATAAAGAATAAGGGTGAGAAATAAGTGAGTTATAAAAAGTATTTGGTCAAACAACATGATATGACAGACTGTGCAGCAGCCTGCCTTGCAACTATAAGTATGTATTATAAAAAAGAAATAACAATAACAAAACTTAGAGATATTTTAGGAACTGATATTAAAGGAACCACCTTAAAAGGTTTAGAGGATGGGGCCAAAAGGCTTGGGTTTGATACAAGAGCAATAAGGGTGGACAAGGAGAGTTTTCAAAGTAAATATACTCTTCCAGCTATAGCACATATTATTACGGATGAAGGTCTTAGCCATTTTGTAGTTGTACATAAAGTTAAAAAGGATAAGGTCACTATTTTAGATCCAGCTAAGGGAGTAAAAAAAGAAACGGTAGATGATTTCTTTAAAAGTTTTGATGGGATTCTTCTATTACTTATTCCTAACAATGAGTTTTCTGTAGGAAAAGATAAATCATCAGGAATACTTTCAAAGTTTATAGCACTTTTATTACCTCAAAAGTCATTATTTATTTATAGTATTATTGCATCAGCAATTCTTACGGTTTTGGGGATAGCGTCATCATTTTTTAATAAGTTTCTTATGGACGAAATTCTGCCCTACGGATTAAAAAATCAGCTTACGGTTTTTGTAATAGGCTTTTTAGTATTAGGAATAACACAGATTGGATTATCTGCTATACGACAACATATGCTTTTATACTTGTCACAAAAAATAGATATACCATTACTTTTAGGATATTTTAAACATGTATATAAGTTACCAATGAAGTTTTTTACCACAAGAAAGGTTGGAGACATATTAACAAGATTTAGTGATGCATTTACTATAAAGAACATATTAACTTCAGTATCATTATCTTTAATTATGGATATTGTTTTAGCAGCGGTATCAGCGGTAATTCTATACATAATGAACTCAACACTTTTTATAGTAGTTTTAATATTAACAATTATAAGTGCAGTTTTAATATATGCCTTTAAAGGGCCTTACAAGAAAATCAACATAAAGCAAATGGAAGCAGGAGCAAGGCTCAATAGCCAGATTATAGAAAGTTTAAAAGGTATAGAAACAATAAAGGTTTTAGCAGCAGAAGAAAAAAGCTTGGAAACCTTAGAGAAACAGTATATTAAGAATTTAAAGATTGCTTTCCAAGAAGGAGTTTTATCTAATATACAAGGTTCAATATCCTCTGGAGTCTCAACTATAGGTAATCTTGTGCTTATGTATTTAGGAGCAACTATGGTTATAGATGGAAAGATAACCTTAGGAGGATTAATGGCATTTACATCTCTATCAGGATATTTTATGGATCCTATAGGAAGATTAATAAGTCTTCAACTTAGTATTCAAGAAGCAAGTATATCTATGAAGAGAATATCTGAAATATATGAGGTAGAGAAGGAACAAGAAGCAGAAAATAAAATAGATATTGAAACAATAGATGAGGATATAGAGCTTGAGAATATAACCTTTAGATATGGAAGCAGGGCGCCAGTACTTAAGAATATAAATATAAAAATTCCTAAAGGTAAAAAAGTTGCTTTAGTAGGAGAGTCAGGAAGTGGTAAAACCACAGTATCTAAACTTTTACTTAAATACTATACACCAGAAGAAGGAAAGATTAAGGTTTCTGGATATGATATTGAAGAACTTGATTTATACGCTTTAAGAAAAGCTATAGCTTATGTACCTCAAAATGTGGAACTATTCTCAGGAAGTATTAGAGAAAATATAGTTCTAGGAAAAGAAAATGTAAGCTATGAGGAAATAAAAACAGCCTGTGAAAATGCTAGTTGCAGTTCTTTTATAGAAAGACTTCCAGCAAAGTATGACACTTTCTTAGATGAAGCTGGCGGCGGGCTTTCAGGCGGAGAAAAGCAGAGATTAGCTTTAGCAAGAGCCTTAGTTAAAAAATCTAAGTTTCTAATTCTTGATGAGGCAACTAGTAACCTAGACTTTATAAGTGAAGCAAAAATATACGATACTTTATTTAATAAAGGTAGAAATCTAACCATGTTAATTATAGCTCACAGACTTTCAACTATTAGAAGCTGCGATATAATCTATGTCTTAGATAAAGGGGAAGTAGTAGAAGTAGGAAGTCATGAGGAATTACTAAATAAAAAGGGGTACTACCATAAGCTTTATGTAAGTCAGGTAGGAGAAATAGAACCTAAAACTATTGAAGAAAATAAAGAAGGGAGTACTTTAATAGAGGATAAAGCTATGGATTTAGAAGAGGGGGAAGAGTATGAATACAACTGAGAAGATAGTAGTGAGAGAAAATAAAACTTTAAAGTTAAATAATGTATTAGTTAGAGAAGTAAGTGAAAATGAGATTATGAATATAGATAAGGTAGCCTATATGATGGATAGCTACATAAAGTCAAAAGGGAATTCAACTCTAGGCCCTATGATAAATTACACAACAGCAGAAGCAGATGAAAATGGACAACTTAAGATTATATTAAAACTAATGGTACAGCTTAAAAGTCCTATGCATAATGTTGAAACACCTTATGAGCTAAAAAATCAAATAAGAGTTACAAATTGTTTGTTTGCAAGATTTACAGAAAAAGAGGAAAACCTCCAGTTTGCATACTCAAAACTTCAGCTTCATGCTTTTGAAAATGATATAAAACTTCAAGGTGACAGCTATACAGTTTTCGTAGATAAGAAGGAAGATAGTAGTATGATCGCGGATGTATTCATGCCCATCTGCTCTGTAGAAGTTCGAAGAACTTCATTAGATTCCTCACCCATCTGCTCTGTAGAAGCTCAAAGAGCTTCATCAAATCCTTCAAATTTCTATATACAAAAGGGAGGACAGGAACTTGAAAGTCTATAACTTAAATGAAATAACAGATAGTAAGTTACTGTACGATAAAAAACCTCCAAGATTTATGGTATATATAATCTTTATAGTGGTAGCCTTACTTACAGCCTTCATAGTATGGTCCACTAAATCAGTAAAGACCTATGTAGTAAAAGGGCAGGGGCTTATAACTACTAGTGATAAGTTTAATATAATGAGTAAAGTATCTGGAGAAATAAAGGAAGTATATATAGAAGAAGGAAAAGAAGTTAAAGAGGGAGATGTACTTTTAGTAATGAATGCTCCAGATGCAAAATATCAGATAGAACAGGCAACAGGACAAATAGACTTATTAAATAAAAGAATAGAACTTCTAAAAAGGGCTGAAAAAGATTCTACTAATCTAGCTAACAGTTTTAATAAAAACAATTCTGAGGAATTAGAATTTTATAATAGATTGCAAAATAATTATGCTAAGAGAAAAGACTATGATATTAATGAAGAGGATTTAAAGAAACAACAGTATACAGATGATCAAATAAAACAATATAAAGAGCAGGCTAAAACAAAACTAAATCAGCTATATTATGAAACCATACTAAGCTTTACCACAGAAAAACAGCAGTTAGAGTTAGAGAAAAGTAAGCTGGAAACCCAGAAAGCTGCTATAGATAATTCTACTAATGAGTATAAGTTACTTTCTCCTATAGCAGGAAAAGTACATTTAAACACTCCACTTAATAGGGGAATGGTTCTTCAAGGAGGAAATCTTTTAGGAACTATAACAAATGAAGAAAGTGAAAAAATAGTAGAAACCTTAATATCAGGAACAGATAGACCTAGAGTAAATGTAGGAGATGAAGTATCCATGGCAGTAGGGGGACTAAATCAAGCAGAATACGGAACTGTAAAAGGGGAAGTAATAAGCATAGATGAAGATGCCACCATAGATAATGAAAAAGGAAACATATACTTTAAACTCAAGGTTAAACCAGAGAAAACCTATCTAGAAGATAAAAAAGGACAAGAAGTTAACTTGACATTAGGAATGGTAACAGAAACAAGAGTTAAATATGAAAAAATAACCTATATGAAATACTTTATGGAGCAGATAGGAATAAAGTTAAATTAGCCATTAGAAGTTGATGTAGTTGACTACAGTTAGCTCGAGATGACTGGAAAAATTATAGAAACTTTTAATATAAATAATAATAAATTTGTGATAAAATGGGAGGAAGCGGAAATGAATACTTATGTATTAAGAAGAGAATATGCATTACAAATGCCAAAAAGCTATGTAGATATTGATATGGATGAAATGGAGTATGTTGACGGGGGGAAAATTTTAATTGTTGAAAGAAGTATAGATAAAAGGTTAGTATCATGGCCTATAAATGCAATAGGATGGTATTTTACGGGAGGATTAATTTCAGCAGGAATTTCAAAACTTTCAGGGGTAGTTGCTAAAATTGTAGGTCTTAATAGTGGTAAATTGTCTAATGTTATTGGTGGATTTACTGGTTCATGGTTTGAATTTGGAACACATTATGCTAATTATCTTGATAGAACAGACAGTAAACCTAATAATGGAAGAATAGAGTATTCAGAGGCAATATATTATTAAATGAAATTATAAAAAGAGATAAGTTTATAACTTATCTCTTACTAATATAAATTTAGATGATAGAGTAGATAAGAAAAATTAATTATGGAGATAAGATAATATGATGAATGTGAATAAAGAAATTTATATAATAATTGGAATAATAGTGGGACTAATAATTAAACAAATAACTGGAAATTTCTTTATAGGGTTAGGAATTTTCGTAATGTTATTAATAATATTTAAGGTTGTAAAGTCAAAAAAATAATATATGTGGAATACTTATTAGAATATATAGTAATAAAAATAAACTTTTTGTTTGGAGGCTAATGTAATTAATTACAGTCAGTTCGAGACAAAATAATAGAAATTTAAATATATAAATAGAAAACTATGAATTCAAGTTGTATAGTATACCACGAAGTGGTTATATTAAAATCCATATAGTAGAAATTTATACTTCTTCATTACAATTACCAAGTAACTTTGTGGATGTTGACAGAGAGGAAATGGAATATGTAGATGGGGGAGGACTATTTATATCCAATAGGGTTATACAGGGTGCTATTGATGTAGCAATATGGATAGTTCCAGGATTGAAGTTTGCTAGAACGGGTATTCTTGCTGTTACTATGATGTCAAGCGTTGCCAAGACAGCATTAGCAAGAGCAATTTGTACAGCTGTTTCAAAAGTTACTTTTTCATGGTTTGTATTAAGTCAAAATTCTGTTTTAAATGCTATAATGACATTTACAGGTGCTTCAATTGGAGGATTCATTGCTGAAAAGTTAATAGATCCACTTGATGGATCACGCAATGGAGGAGTTTGGATAGGATAAATTAAGTATAATATAATAGTTAAACTAATTGGTAATAATCGATTAGTTTAACTTAATTGAAAGGGATAGAAAAATGGATATTGATAAGTTTTTTAATTACAAAATATTATTCATTACAATGGATAGAATGTGCACGGCATTACTAATGATATTTGCTTGGTATGTCTATGGATTATTACTTAAAAAAGATCCAAAAAAGATTAAATATGTACCACATACCATGTTAATTTCTACAGGAATATATTTATTCGCAATAAGTATATTTAGGATACAAGGAACCTTAGGGTATTCTTTTGCTATACCATTTATTGGGGTTGGATTATTTTTAGAGTATAAGGCTAAAAATGATTATAGAGGAATAAGAGTACTGGAGTTAATAAATAATCAAAATAACTGGAATAAGGTTCAAATATATTTCTTCCCTAAAGATTTTAGTGATAAAGAGTTAGTTATAATAGAAAAAAAATTGAAAGAGATATTTGATGAAATTATAAACAAATTTGATTATAATAAAATTGGTTCTTTATTTCTTTGGATTAAGAAAAAAAAATTTAAGAATAGTATAAGAATAGTTAATGTATGGGATAGGATTGATGAAGGAAATTTTAATGAAGTAATTGATTTTTACAATGGATACTCTCAAGTAGAGGATAGTGAAATTGAGATTATTAATGATCATGTAAAAAAGGTAGAACTCAATATTTCTATAGGGAAACAATAAAATCTAATCTATTTAAAAATTTGAGAGTGATGTTTATAGGAGTTGAAAAAACAACTCTTATTTTTATACGATTAAACATATATTATCTGCGTTTATTGCAGAAATAACATAAGTGACAAAGTACATGGTAAAATAATTTATGAGATTGTTGGTTTAGAAAATAGGAGTTTGTTTAATGCTTACTCTTATAAGTGCATTTATGGTTAATAATTTATAAAATCTTCCTCAAAGTAGCTATTATTATAAAAGACAAAGAAACCTATATCGATAGTAAGGAGACGATTAGTTTATTGATGAATTCGAAAAAAAGCACAGGCAAAACATTTATTTTCGCAATAATACTAGCAGTAATAATCTTATTTGAAAGATTAAATAAGATTAGTGATATTAGAGGGATATTGTTTTTAATTATTATGGAAAGTTATCCATTACTTTTAATAATTAGATTTATAAGAATGAATGGAAAGAAAATTAGCAGAGATGATGAGAGTGCATATGAAATGAATGGGTCAGTATGTTTATTAATAATAGTAATATACACGGTTCTCAAGATGGTTAGTTTTTTGTGAGGTGTAGTTAAAAGAGAATAGCCTCTCCCTTGATATATGAGTGTAGAAATATAGTATTGGGAGGAAGAGAAAATGAGCACATTTGTTTTAAACAGAAATTAAGCACTGCTGACATGTAGAGACTTCTTCCCAAGTCTCATTAAATTCCTTCGTTACAATTATCAAAAACCTTTGAGGATGTTGACAGAGAGGAAATGGAGTATGTAGATGGAGGATATGCAGTTCCTAGATGGCTTCTTTCAAATGCAATCAATTCAGGGCTAACATTATTAACAGGAGGATCAGTAGGTTTAGTAGCATCATATTCTAGACGACAAGCTGCTAGAGCTGGCGAATTTGCAGCAGCAGAGATTATTTCAAGAACAGTTAGAAATGCTCTTTTAAAATCACAATTTTCATATAGTGTAGCTGGGACTGTATCTTCAGTTATATCTAGTGGGTTTACTGTTTTAATGTGGGCTCTTGATCCGGGATCTGCTATATGTGAAATGATATGCCAAAGAGCTGGTTATCCAAAAGATAATTATTGGGTACCTATTAACTAGAAATAAGAATATGTTAAAACTTTAAAATTTTAAATTTAAGTTCAAATATATTATATTGAGGGAAGCTAATTTAATATAGTTTTAATAAAAAGATAATATTTAAGGCTCGATGCTAAAACTGCATGTGACAAGTTGTTTCCATAAATTGTATTATAATTTAAATTAAAAAATTTTAATTAGCAAGTGTTAAGTTCGACTTAATTATGATGAAATAAAACTACTATTGCAATTGGTATAAGTGTAGAAATTTATTAGAATATGATTTTTATATTTTAAAGGTTGACCTGTCAAGTGCATATAATGGTGTTGAACCTAAAATTATATAGAAAGTACTTTTGGGTGTACGTGACATGTTTGGTGAACTTAGTAAATTTCCGATAGGAGGGGTAATTTGAGTTATTTGCAACCATTTATAGTAGCTATGGCAACTTTTTTATTTATGGATATAATATTTAGAAGGATGGATATAACAAGTAAATTATCTAATAAATTAATAAAAGAAAAGAACTTTAAAATTACAATTATAATAAGTATGGTTTTATTTGCAATAGTTGTGGAATTTGGTATAGATTTATCAAATCAAATATTTGGTGGAAGAAACTATATTAGTTTAATTTTTAGAGGTTTAGATATTTTTATAATCAAAGAGCTTTTTGTGATTTTATCTGAAAAAAGATTTAAATGATTTTAGGTCAGAGTATAATTTTAGTAGGCAGAGATGATGAAAAATACTATATAAATAAGAGGCTGTAAAGTTTTTTGTGTATTCTATTATTCTTCTTGAAAATAATTTCAGATTTTAGATTATCGACAAAGCTATATTTTTATCGAAAGATGGATATTTATAAGGTTTAAATTGTTTATCCTATATGTATATTATTTCCAATACTAAGTAGCTTTGTAGATATGGACAGAGAGGATAGCAAGTAAGTCGCAAGCGCCTTACTATGTTGCCTGGGCACAGACATGTTGTCTTAAAAAGTGAATTATTCCCATAATGATTGAGAGATATTAATTGAATCTTTTAGTATATGTATTTAGAGCTTAAGATTAATAACCACAGGGGTTGCCACAAAGCAACTCTTATTTTAATACGATTAAGCATGATTTTAATACGTTTATTGCAGAAATAACATAAGTGACAAAGTACATGATAAAATAATTTCAGAGAGTATTGGTTTAGAGAATAGGATTTAAATTTTGAATAAGTTACTAATTAAAGAGTTAGTAGTGATACTTTTGAAAAGTAATAATTATTTAAATGTAATAGGACTTAGCTTAATAATTATTTTGATAGGAATGAATGAGAAGATGATTTATCTATCTTCTATAAGTAAAATGGCAATAAATTTTATAATACTAATTTTAGGAGTAGGTATTGCAACTATAAATCTAAAGATGCTGATTGGTAAGAGTGAAGTATGAAGATAAATAAAAAAATATACTTAATTATTGGAATTATATTAGGATTAATAGTTAAAAAAATTACTGGGAACTTCTTGATTGCATTAGGACTTCTATTTTTAGTAATTGCTATATACCGATTGATAAACTATATAATTACAAGTAACCAAAAACGTAAAGAGTGGTGAGAGTGAAAAGTATTAGAATTGTTTAAAGTATTTTTATAAATAAAAATCTATTGTATCTAATTTCCAGGAATATATATAGATATCTATATAACTATATAACTATATATAGTGTTCATGGGGCTTCAGGGATTTTATCAGTAAAAGTAATGGAAGTTTTACGGTAATTATTTCTGTTTTTTCTTTTTTAACGATTAATCGTAAATTTAATACGTTCATTACATAAGTAACTGAAAATACAAAGAACGTGATAAAATATATTAAAGTTTGAAATAAGTCATGGGGTAAAGAAAAGATAGACACTGAGTATTTGGAGGAGCAGAATTTATCTAGCATAAAGGTTGGAATTGTGCTGATAAATTATTTAATTGCAGTTCTTGGAGTGTATAAAAAGTTAGGTATATATTTGACCATTAAGCTAGAGAATAGTGGAGGAACTTATATTAATCCTTTAATACAGATCTTCTTATACTGCGTCATTATAGCTATTACAGTATGGGGAATGTATCCCTTGATTAAGGAAGGTTTTTATAAGTTTAAGAAAGAGCATTTTAAAGACGCGTATTCAATTTTATTAGTTGCAGGAATGGTAATAGGAATAATTTTCTTTATATTTTGGATATTAGATATAAAAATATCTTTAAACATGATGGAAAAATATGAAGCGAGAAATATATTTTTAACTATATTTTCAGCAATTGTGTATGCGCCTGTAGTTGAGGAATTGGTTTTTCGTGGTGCTATGTTAAATGTAATGAATTTTAAGAACAAGCACCTCTCTCTTTTAATTATATCGGTAATTTTTAGTATAGGACATGTTAAAGGATATGAGTTTGGGCTTGGATTATTTGTATACTTTATTGTATTTGTAGTTTTAGGTTTTTCTTTCGGAATGTCATATATTTATACAAAATCCATATTAGGAGCTATACTGAGTCATTTATATTGGAATTCAATTACCATAGTTATTATGATACTATAATAGTGCGTTTTTACTTGAATAATTTTACAGTTAAATAAGCAAAAGATGAACTAAGCTATTTTTAGCGTCTTAAAAATTTCTTTTAGAGACTTTCGATAACGGCAGCTTCGTAGATATATGTTATTTTATATTTTATTAGAGCTCTCTTGGCTGATTTATATCCAGTATTAAAGTGGTATGATTCATTGGAATATAATTTGCAATAAGTATAACCTATAGTCATTATTGCAAGATATCTGCTGATGCTCGTTTCACTTCGTACTTGATATCCGTCTAGTCCTAAGTAAGTTTTACAATCTCTAAAAAATGGTTCAATTGCCCAGCGGTCAGTATATTGAGCTAGAATGTCTAACGGTGTTAGTGATTTATCTAAGGAAATAAAGGCTTTCAAAGCTTTATCTTTTTGGAAAGCATCTTTTGGATAGCTTAAAACAATAGAAATATTCTTTCTATCCTTCAAATTACCAACATAATTGTAAATATAATATTGCTTACCTTTAACTGTCACAAGGTCAAAGTCTTCAATATTCAACGATGTAGCAAAACTATGAAGCTTTATTCCTAATCTTTCATGTCCCTTTGGGAAAATAACTCTGTTAGTTTTTAAAGCGCCAATATAACTGTAGCCAGCTTTTTCAGAGGCATCAAAAATATCTTTACAACTATACCAACTATCGCACAAAACAAAACCTCTATTTTCAGGTTTAGGAAGCGTTGTAATTAATTTTTGAGTTAATTTTATTTTACTCATAGACTCTTTATCATAGATATCAATTGAATATGGAAGTACTAATCCGTCACACGATAGTAAAGAAACTAATATTTGATGACCATATACATTTTTTACCTTTTAAATGTGAATTATGAAATGAACACTTTTCAATTGGATTCTTAGCCTTTGACGAGGGCTTTGTTTTCTCTGAAATTGTATCATCAATAATAAAGTATATTGGCTTTTTAGTTTCTCTTGATTTCTTCCAAATAAGTTCCACAACTAATGCTTTCAATGCTTTAGTTAAAAGTTTTTCATCCCAAGTGCTATTTGATAAAAATCTAGTAATACTTGTTCTATGCCTTGGCGAAGCAAGCTCCGCTATGTCGGATACTTTTCCAGTGTACCCTTTTGATATCATAGCATTTATAATACTTTCTAAATGTTTTAGCTGTGGCTTAGTTAGGTATAGATCAAAATTTAATTGTTTGAAAAATTTGTATATTGATAGTTCATCTGATATAATTGTGTTCTGAAACATTTATGCATAGCTCCTTGCTGTCATTGTTGTGTGAGAACTCAATTATAACAAGGATTTAGCATAAATGTTTTTTTATTTTATTCAGTTGTAAAATTATTCAAGCATTTTTGCACTATTATAGATGATAGTGAAATTAATTTTTGCATGGATAAGTTGATTATGAGTTCAGTAAATTTAGAGAGAGAAGTCTTTAACAGTTTACTATTGGGGGATGAAGAAGATTAATAATAAAGAATAGGTAATTAATAGAATAGTTGAGGGACACATAGTGTCCCTTTTAATAACTAACGCTTTAAGTTGTTTATTTCTTCTTTTGAAAGACCAGTAACAGAAACTATTTGATCTAATGGTAATCCGATGGTTAAGAGATTTTTAGCTGTTTCCAATTTAGCTTCCCTAATTCCTTCAATTTTGCCTTCTTTAAGTCCTTCCTTAAGCCCTTCCTTAAGCCCTTCCTTAAGCCCTTCTTTTCTAGCTTCTTCTCGAGCGCCTTCAAGCATTGATCTTTCATCAAGTATTTTTTTCATTCTAAGTTCTGCTAATCTAACAGTTTCTGGGTCTCTACTTAAGAAGTCTAATACCGCTATAGCTTTTCCAATTACAGGTTCTGACATCTCAATTCCCTCCCTTCCTGGATTTGTTAAGAAAGTTAACCATCCATTTAAACTATTATCCACATCAGGGTTTTGATTTAAAAACTTAGGTAGTTCTACAAACTGTATTTCAAGTAAATCAGTTAGTTGACTCTTTACCTCATCTTCATATAAGTGATATATGTTATGATACTTTTCACTGTCTATATAGTTAAAGTTTAGAATATTTATTGTTATAGTTTTATTTAAATCTTTATAATTTGCGCCTCTTTTAATCTGTCCAGAATATAAACGTGACCAGTAAAATAAGGTTCTTTTTATCATGTTATATCTGTTTATTAGCTGAATCTCTATGTTTATATGGGTACCATTATCAGTAATGACTCTTACATCTAGTACACCTATTTTATCATCAGCTACATCAATATTATTTAATTTTGTATCTACGTATTCAACCTTTTCTATCTTTTCCTTTTCCGTTTTACTTAAAAGGGCATTTAAAAAACTTATTAATATCTCTTCATTCTCTGGGCTTCCAAATATTTTCTGAAATACCACATCATTTTTAGGGTCTAAAATATACTCTTTCTCCTCATTCATTTGATCACTTCCTTTCATTAATATTATACCCAATTCTGTCTAATATTGCACTTATATAATTAAGGATAATGGATTTAGTATATTACAAAAAGGGTTCAGCAAAAAATGCTGAGCCCTAATATTTTGTCAAATTTTGATATCGAAGGTCTTTTTGTTTTTCTCTGTTAAACTAGCTGAGTAGAAGGATACAAATGATCCGTTTTTACTCAAGAAAATATTCTCTTGTAAAATGACTGAAACTAATTCATATACTTCTTCATTAGTTAAATCACTTCTAACATCTGCGATAGTTATATTTGCCTTATCTCCACTTTCGGTAACAAAGGTCAAACTTAAAGAGTAGTCCATAATTTCACCACCCTTCTAACAAAGTTACTCATATTACTCCTCCTTAGATAATATAGAAATCTCGTCTAGGAGATAGTCCTTGGTATCTGGAGCTAGTACCTTAGAAAGAGCCTCTGCAACTGCAAAAATAGATTCTTCTTTTGCATCGAGCTTAATATTGGATAAGGTCTTTTTTCTATAGGTTGGTTTTCCATTTCCATCTGTACCAGATTGGATTTCTATTATCAACGATTTTGTTTTAAGATTTTTACTGATAGACATTTCGGTATCCTCCTTGTAAAAAAATCTTTGATTATATACCATATGAGAATAGTAAAGAAAGTGTGTTTAAAATATATATAATTTAGAAATAATATGACGAAATATATTAAATAAAGGGAGATTGTGGGAATAGTTAGATTAAGTTTAGAAATTAAGAGGGATTTGATGGAGCTTGGGAAGAAGCTCCTACAGTGCAGAAGTGATAAGGAATTGATGGAGCTGAGGGACGCTCCTACAGTGCAGAAGTGATAAGGAATTGATGAGACTTAAGAAGAAGTCTCTACAGTATAAAAGTGCATACTTAATTATCTAAGTAAATAATTNNAATTATTTACTTAGATAATTAGGTAATTGAATAATTAGATAAACAGGTAATTAGATAATTAAGTAATTAAGTAATTAGATACGCATATAATTAGGTAATTAGATAAACAGATAATTAGGTAATTATCTATGCACATAAGGGATTGGGGAGTAATAAAATAATTAGTAGGTAGTTAGGGGGTTACTATGAAGAGAAATATGGTTAGTAAGGAAAATAACAGTGAACATGAAGAAATAATAAAGGATGAAAAGAAGGAATATCCTAAAGCAGGGTTATTTACTGAAGGAGAAGTAACTGACGAGGTTATAGTAAAGAAGTTTGATATAGAGAATCTTTTGAATGATAAAAATATAGAAATTTCTAATGACGAGAAGGCTAGGGCTATAGAAGAGGAGAGAATTCTTAACAATAGTTTGGAAAAGAAAAAGAGAGAAGCCTTTACGATTCAAAAGACGTTTACTATGAGAGAATCAACTGCAAAAATGTTAGTGAAGCTTAAGCTTGAACATCCTAATATAAATGTTAGGGTAAATGTTATTTTAGATAGGGCGGTTAGATATTATTATAAAAATGTAATGGAAAATGAACTATCCCAAGTGGGAGAAATATATTGATAATTTAAAAGGGGGTATATATAAATTGATTGATAATAATGAAGAGAAAGTTAGAAAAACCTATATAATAAAGGCCTCGACTATAAAGATGTTAAACGAACTAAAAGTAAATCACCCTAATGTTAATGTGAGAATTAGTAAATTAGTAGATGAGGCTATAAGACATTATTATGAACACATTAAGGAAAAAGAGGAGTATTTAGAATAAGTTGTTTAAGAGGGTTTATATATTTAGAAGCTATGCACTATATATTTTTATTAGTGCATAGCTTTATTTATAAGGAAATTTAATTTTTTTATAGAATTAAAATATTAGAGATAAAAAATAAGTGACAGTTATTGAGGGATTAGAACGAACTATAGATAGGAGCTTCAATTTTAAATCATTATGGAGGAGATATGGTAAATGAGATAAATGAAAAGGAAATTATAGAGGGAATTTTAAAAGGGGATAAGGAAAGCTAAAATCTTGGATTGTTTCTATAACTAAATATAAAGCAATAGATATTAAGAGAAAGATATCAAATCATAATAAGACTTTTGAATATAAAGATGAAATCACTCATATTAAAAATGATTTATCTTTAGAGAATATAGAAAATAATGAATTAATAGAGGATCTTTTAAATACTTTGGATGATAAGGATAGAGAAATATTCTTGAAACGATATTTAAAAGGATTTTCTATAGAAGAAATTGCTCAAGAGTTAGGATATTCAAAAGACTATATTTATACACGGATATCTAGAGCCAGAAAGAAAATGAAAAAGATAGCAGGTGATATAAATGGATAGTAGGGAGATTTTAAAGGTACTAAATTCAATTGATTATAGTGAAGAGGAGTTAAAAGATTTAGAACATGAGGCAATGAAGGAGAAAAATAGAGTTTCTGTAGAATTGTATAAAATAAAAAATGATGTAATTTTAAGAAAGGTTACATTACTAGAGTTAGAGAAGAAGGTAAAAGCGCGCCTTTCTAGTGATGAAGAAATAAAATATAAAATTATAGTATTACAAGGTTATTTAGAAAAGGATGTTCATATTAGATATGTAGGTGGTTTAGGGACTCCAGCTATAGTATATTTAGGGGTATTTGTTACTGATAAGAGAGTGTTTATATATAATTTAAGTAATTTTTATAAACTAATGGAGGGTGAATATATTAAGGATATAGGAAGTTTAAAGGGGTTCCTTGATGCTTGGGAGGAGTATGGAACTATAGGTTTAAAATTCAATGATGGCAGTGAATTTATGTTAAGGCCTGTAGGGGAATATAATACTAAGCTATTTTTAGAAATAATAAGGTATTTAAAGGAAGAGAGTAATTCGAATTTTGAAGATTTTAAGAGATCTAAAATGGACATAGTTGGATGGGTGTTATTTATTATTTTATTTATATTAATGTTTTCTGTTGCTTTTGGTGCTATAAAGGAAGCATTAAATAAAATCCCTTGATAAAGAGATATTAGACATTAAGGAAAATGGTGAGTTAGACCTTAAAATAGAAGAGCATTTTAAAGGGTAGTTTGAGGAATTAAAATAGCAATATAAGATAAAAACTAATCTTATATTGCTATTTTATAGTATTTAACTAATCTTTTTATTGATAGAGTTCAGTATATTTAGAGTGAGTTCCATACCATTCTCGATACTTTAGAGTATCAACCATATAAAACTACCCCCTCTCTTTTTATTAGTGAGGCAAATGTACCTGAATCCTCAGTATATTTATTCCATTCCTCTGGTCTATAAATAATGAAATCCACGTCTCTGCTATATTCAATTGAAACGAGCATATCTAATAGCTTATCCTTTTTATTTGTATAATCACAAATTACACATAAATCAATATCGCTATTTTCTTTTGCAATTCCTTTTGCACAAGAGCCAAAAAGAATTATTTTTAGAGGGTTATGTTTATTTATTATTTGAGTTTTAATATCTTCTATTTCATTAATAAATGGAATCATAATATCACCTAATTATTTTAAATTATAATTCTATTATACACTAAAAAGTGTTTTCGTAGTCATGTTTAATAATAAATATGAAGAGTTTTGATCTGAGTAATTATAATAAAAATAAAGAGAATTTAGATAAATATTGACAGAAAATTGATTTTAGAATAATATTATAATTAAATGCGAGGAAAAGAAGAGTAATAATATAGAAGGTTTATAGAGAGCTGGGGTAGGTGAAAGCCAGTAGCTGAAAGTATTATGAAGATGGTCTTGGAGCGGGTTTTCTGAGCCTTAGGGTTAGGAGGATACGGTGGCAACCGTTATATTGCAAAGTATATTAAGTACTTAATGAGGTGCTATTTGGTAACAATGGCATAAAATAGAGTGGTAACACGTATAATACGTCTCTATATAGGGGATACCCTATGTAGAGGCTTTTTTTATTTTTTAGGAGGAAAAATTTTATGTGCGAGAAAAAACCATATTATATCACTACACCAATATATTATCCATCTGCTAATTTACATATAGGTAATACTTATACAACAGTAGCAGCAGATGCATTAGCAAGATTTAAGAGATTAACTGATTATGATGTTATGTTCTTAACTGGTACAGATGAACATGGACAAAAGATTCAGCTTAAGGCAGAGGAGAAGGGTGTAACTCCAAAGGAATTTGTAGATGAAATAGTGGCTGGAATAAAGGATCTTTGGGAGCTTATGAATATCAGTTATGATAAATTTATAAGAACTACTGATGATTATCATATAAAGGCTGTACAGGATATATTTAAAAAGCTTTATGATCAAGGAGACATATATAAGGATTCTTATGAAGGTTGGTATTGTACACCTTGTGAATCTTTTTGGACCGAAACTCAATTAGTTAATGGAAATTGTCCAGACTGCGGAAGACCAGTTGAAAAGGCTAAGGAAGAAGCATATTTCTTTAAAATGAGTAAATATGCAGATAGATTAATAAAACACATAGAGGATAATCCACATTTCATTCAACCTGAATCAAGAAAAAATGAAATGTTAAATAATTTCCTTAAACCAGGGCTTCAAGATTTATGTGTATCAAGAACAAGCTTTAACTGGGGAATTCCAGTTACTTTTGATGAAAAACATGTAGTTTATGTTTGGATTGATGCTTTATCTAACTATATTACTGCTTTAGGATATGGAAGTGAAGACACAGAGCTTTACCAAAAGTATTGGCCAGCAGATGTTCATTTAATAGGTAAGGATATATTAAGATTCCACACTATTTATTGGCCAATTATGCTTATGGCTTTAGATGTTCCACTACCTAAACAAGTATTTGGGCATGGATGGCTTTTAGTTGATGGTGGTAAGATGTCTAAATCTAAAGGAAACGTAGTAGACCCAGTAGTTTTAGTTAACGAATTTGGGGTTGATGCTGTTAGATACTACTTATTAAGAGAGATTCCTTTTGGCGCTGACGGATTATTTAATAATGAGATATTTATAAAGAAGATAAATTCAGACCTTTGTAATGATTTAGGTAACCTTTTATCTAGAACTGTAGCTATGATTGAAAAGTATTTTGGAGGAATGATTCCAGCACCTCTTGATAAAGAAGATGTTGATGATGAACTTATTAAATTAGCGTTAGAAACTCCTATAAAGGTTGAGAGAGCTATAGATAATCTTAAAATCCCAGAAGCTTTAGAAGAAGTTTGGGAGCTTGTAGGTAGAGCTAATAAATATATAGATGAAACAACTCCATGGATATTAGCTAAAGATGAAAGTAAAAAGGATAGATTAGGTACTGTATTATATAACTTATCTGAAAGTTTAAGATTTATAGCTGTACTTATATCACCATTTTTACCTGATACAGCTAACAAGATAAATGAGCAGATTAATACAGAAGTAACTACTTGGAACTCTTTATCAGCCTTTGATGGAACAGCTGCTGGAGCTAAGGTAGTTAAGGGAAATAACTTATTCCCAAGAATAGATGTTGAAGCTAAGCTTAAAGAGCTTGAAGCTTTAAAACCACAACCAGTTGTAGAAGAAGTTAAAGAAACTATAAAACCTATTAAAGAGGAAATAACTATAGAAGACTTCGAAAAAGTGGATTTAAGAGTAGTTAAGGTATTAAGTGCTGAAGCTATAAAAGGAGCTAAGAAGTTATTAAAACTTAAAGTAGATTTAAATGGTGAGGAAAGACAGGTAGTTTCAGGAATTGCTAAGTATTATAAACCAGAAGATTTAGTTGGAAAGTATGTAGTACTTGTGGCTAATTTAAAACCAGTTAAATTAAGAGGAGAATTATCACAAGGTATGCTATTAGCTGCTTCTAGTGATGATGATGCTCAATTATTTTTAGTAAACCCAGGTGAACTACCAACTGGAAGTGAAGTTAGATAGCTTTAGTGTTTAGGATTTTAAAGAGGTTGTTACAAAGAAATTTGTGGTGACCTTCTTTTTTACCTGAGATGGAAATTGACAGTTAAGAATTATCAACTAACTTTCAACTTTCCACTCTCAATTCTCAACTAAAAAGCTAGAAAGCGAGGGGCAATATGAAAGTAGTAATAGGCAATGCATGGCCTTATGCAAATGGATCATTACATGTTGGGAGATTATCTTCTTTAATGCCAGGTGATATTTTGGCAAGATACCATAGACTAATGGGTGATGAAGTTATTTTTGTATCTGGAAGTGACTGTAACGGTACTCCTATATTAATTAAGGCAAAGGAAGAGGGAACAACTCCAGAGGTAATATCTGAAAAGTATCATAAAGAATTTAAGGAATGTTTTGAGAAGTTGGGTTTTTCCTATGATTTGTTTGGAAAGACTAGCTCAGAACAGCATCATGAAACTGTTAAGAAGTTTATTTTGGAGCTTTATAATAATAAATATATCTATGAAAAATTAGTTACTCAATATTATTGTGAAGAGTGTGGAGAGTTTCTAATAGATAAACTTATTGAAGGTACATGTCCACATTGTCATGGAGCAGCTAGAGGGGATCAATGTGAAGAGTGTGCAGAAATATTAGATCCAGAGGACTTGATAGATAAGAAGTGCAAAAATTGTGGCAAGGAACCAGAAGTTAAGGAGATTAAGCACTTATTTTTCTCTTTATCAAAGTTTGAAAATGATGTAAGAAGGATATGGATAAAGCAAGATGGCTGGAGAGATAATGCTATAAAATTAACCAAGAGATATTTAGATGAAGGTCTTAGAGATAGGGCAGTAACTAGAAATATTTCTTGGGGGGTTGATGTTCCTTTAGAAGGATATGAGGATAAGAGGATATATGTTTGGATAGAGGCTGTTATGTCCTATATTACAGCTAGCATTAAAGTTTGTGAAGAAAGAGGAGAAGATTGGAGAGAATACTGGGAAGATGAAGATTCGAGAGTATATTTTATCCACGGAAAAGATAATATTCCTTTCCACACTGTAATATTCCCTGCCTTATTAAGTGGAATAGGCATTAAAAATCCTAACCTAAGAATGATTTCTTCAGAATACATGAACCTTGAAGGTAAAAAATTCTCAACCACTAAAAATTGGGCAGTATGGATGCCTTATATGATAGAAAATTATAACCCAGACGCTATAAGATATTATTTAACTATAAATGGACCAGAGAAAAAAGATTCTGATTTTTCATGGAGGGGATTTATAAATTCAACTAATAATGATCTTCTCGGAAGTTTTGGGAATTTTGTTAACAGGTCTTTAGTATTTATCCACAAATACTTTGATGGGAGTCTACCTAATTGTGGATTAAATCCTAGATGGAAGAAAGATTTTTTTGATTTATATGTAGAGGTTGGAGATAAAATAGAGGCAGGAGAATTTAAGGATGCCTTAGAGGATATATTTATATTTATCAAAAAAGTAAATAAGTTTTTTGATGATGAAAAACCTTGGATTACTGTAGAGAAAGATAAAAATAAGTGTATAGAAACTTTATATACTTGTGTTCAAATAATAGCTAATTTATCTAATCTACTAGAACCTTTTATTCCATACTCTTGTGATAAGATAAAGGGCTTTTTAGGAATTGAGGAGAGAACTTGGAGTTTTATTGAGATTAAAAATCCTAAAATAGGAGACTTAGAAATACTTTTTGAAAGAATTGATAAGAAAAAAGCTGTAGAAGAGGTTATAAAACTTAAAGAAGAAAAAATATAAAAAGAAAAGGCCCTTGTTTATCTTAGTCAAAGGGGGACGAGATAACAACAAGGGCCTTTTACATGATGGTTTTTAGGGGTAAATAATAATGCTTTAACAACTTTACAAGTTTAAGTATATAGAACCAATATGTCAGTTCTATGACAAAATACGAAACAATTTATAAACATTATTAAAAAGAAATTAATTAAGCATTATCTTTTATTTCTTCTAAATCTAAAATAATTATTTTAGATCTGTCATAATCAATTAATCCATCTTTCTTCATATTAATAAGCTCACGAGACAAGGATGGACGTTGGACCCCTAATTTATCAGCCCAATCTTTTTTAGACATATTTAGGGTTATCTCTAAGGATTTATCTTTTTTATATAATGATAAAATATAATTACATATCATCTGCCTTAAGGACTTCATACTTACTTGTTTAAGTTTGGAACTTAAAGCCATTGCTTTATTAGATAAGATTCTTAAAAAAATTACAAGAAACTCATGATTTTTTTGAAGCAAGGTCTCCACATAAGATTTATGTATATGTAAAACTGTGGATGAATTTTTGCAAACAACTGACATGGGATAAAAGTGTCTATCTCCAAAAAGAAGATTTTCCCCAAAAACATTTCCCTTCTCTAAACTGGCAACTATTAATATATTGCCATCAGCATCAAGTTTTTGGATTTCTATAACACCATCTAACACCACACTAAGATAATCACAAGATTCATCCTGCATAAATAAAATATCTCCAGCTGAATATGTTTTAGTTGAATTATTTTTAGCATTAAACAATTCAGAGGCTTCATCATCAGAAAAAGATTTAAATAACTTACACATTCTAATTCCTTCAAGAGCATGAGAATTATTCATAAAAAACACCGCCTTTAAATTATTATCCTTAATATTTATTGAAAAAGCAATATGGTAAATTTATAATGAGATTTAGTATAGACTACATATATTATCAGGAGGAGATAAAATGAATTTAGTAATAAGTATAGTAATAGGAGCAGTAATCGGATATATAACAAACTGGCTAGCTATAAAGATGCTTTTTAGACCATATACGGAAAAAAGAATTGGCAGGTTTAAATTACCCTTTACACCAGGACTTATACCAAAGGAAAGAGATAGAATAGCAAAAAGTGTTGGAGATACTGTTGGTCGTCATCTGGTAACTGGAGAAAATATGATGGAAGCTATGGAATCTCAAGAGATGAAAAGCTATTTACATGATATATTTATAAAAAAAGTTGAGACTGCAAGAGAATCTAATAAAAATATAAAAATATTAGGACAAGAATTATTAGAAGGAAAATACGAAACTTTTACATATTCTATAAAAGAAAAATCATCTACATATTTAATTGATAAAATTTCAAGCGAAGATATGATTGATAAAATAACTAAAGAAATACAACTAGTATTACAAGATATGCTAAAAGTAAGTCCAGTGGATGTTTTTAGTAAACTTCCTATAAAAGATATATTAGATAAAACTTTGAAGTCTGAGGCTTTAAAAAATGATATAGGTAATGTATTAAACTATGGTATAGATAGTTTAGGACAAGAAGGTAAAACATTAAATGACGTAATACCAAAAGGATTTTTTCAAGGGATAGAAGTGTATACATATAATGAAAGAAATGAAATTTCTTTTTATTTAAGACGTTTATTAAGACAGGAAGAAGCTGCTAATAAGATAAAAGACATAATAGAGAAAAATGTTATTAGTAACATGAATCCTTTAGTTTCTATGTTTATGAGTACTGAGTCGCTTTATGCAAAATTTACTACTATAGTAGATGATTATTTAAATAAAGAAGAAAATAAACAAGAAATAGCTATGATGATTGGAAATATGATAAAAAGCTTTGGAAACAAAGAAATAAGTTCTATAGTTCAAGGAATACCTCAGCATGCTAAAGATGAAATAATAAAAGATTTACAGAAAAAAATAGTAGATTTATTAAATGGAGAAGAGTTTACTAATAAAATAATAAACTTTACAAATGGCAAGTTAGAAAAATTCACTACTTTAGATGAGTTATTAACCTTCTTTAATCCAGATTATGAATCTAAAATATCTATAGAAGTTAAAGGCGCAATTAAGGCTTTAGTAAATAGGGAATCCTTAAAGGAAAAAATACAAGAAATTATAGATGAATTGGTGGTTTCTGTAGAAAATAAAAAATTAAAAGAAGTAATGCCAGAGGGTAATAATGAGAGCTTAGATGCCGTATTTAACAAACTTCAAGAGTTAGCAGGAAATCTTTTAAAAAGCAGCGGAGGAGATTTTATAGAGAAGCTAAACATAGCTAAAATAGTTGAGAAGCAAATAATGTCTTTCCCTGTTGAATATGCAGAGGAATTGATTATAGAAATTGCTAATAAAGAACTTAAAGCTATTACTTGGCTGGGTGCTTTATTAGGTGGAATTATGGGGATTCTAGCCCCTGTATTATCAACCTTGTTTAAATAATATTACATTATGTGAATAAAATGTAAAAAATATGCAATAATTTATAGATAAGAGGTGGAAGTATTGGGTAACAAATATAACATAATAGATTCTCATGCTCATTATGATGATGAGTCTTTTAATGAGGATAGAGATGCAGTAATAAAACAGATACAAGAAAATGGAGTAATGGGAGTTTTGAATTGTGGCTCTTCTTATGAGGGGTTAGTTGGCTCCTATGAATTAGCAAATAAATATGAGTTTTTTTATGCAGCTTTAGGAATCCATCCATCTAACGCTAATGAGCTAACTGATGAGGTAATAGACTTCATAAGAGAGAAAAGCAAAAATCATAAAGTTAAGGCAATAGGCGAAATAGGACTGGATTATTATTGGGAAGAAAATCCGCCTAGAGAGGTTCAAAAAAAGGTGTTCAGACAACAGATGAAGTTAGCTGAAGAGCTGAATTTACCTGTGGTAATTCATGACAGAGATGCACATGGAGATACTTTAGATATACTAAAAGAATTTCCAAAGGTTACAGGGGTAGTACATTGTTTTTCTGGTAGTGTGGAATTTGCAAGAGAATGTTTAAAATTAGGATATTACATAGGTTTTACTGGAGTAGTAACCTTCAAAAATGCTAAAAAGATTCTTGAAGTAGCAAAAGATGTACCTTTAGATAGAATGTTAGTAGAAACGGATTGTCCGTATATGGCACCAACACCTTATAGAGGAAAACGAAACAAATCAGACTATATAGAGTATATAATAGAAAAATTAGCAGAAATCAAGGAAATCGACCCTTTTGAGGCAAATAAGAAGATTAATGATAATATTGTAAGGTTGTTTAAAATGGAAAAATAAGGTAAAATAGTTCTTGCAAGTTTAATTTGGTGGTATACAACAAAGGATAGTTAAGAATTAGGATAGGAGTCAGAAAACATATTCCCAGTAGTGACTGTTAATGGATTAAAGCTATCATTCAATATAATTTTAACTTATGCCAAGTGAGCATTTCGTAACAGTTACAATAAATGCAGGAGATGTCAATTTGACAAGCTTTAATATTTTGTTTATAATGCAAAAGACACTCTTGCCAAAGGAGGGAATAAAATGGTAGAAAAATTCAAACAGCATTTTAAAAGAGTTTTTTCTAATGGTCCTAAGGCAAAAATCGTGTTGTGTTCAATAGTAACATCAGTGCTAATACTTACAATTTACAACATGAGAACGACAGTGATTGTTCGAATAGATAATGAAGAACAAAGAATAGTGACATACAAAGGGACTGTTAAAGGGGCGTTGCAAAGTAACGACATAACTCTAGGTGAAAAGGATAAGGTATCCCCTCAATTAGAAGATAGAATTAATGATGATGATATCATTTCAATTAAAAGAGCTGTGCCTATTGAGGTCTATGTAGATGGTGAGACCCTAGAGATACAAACTGCAGAGAGCAACATAGAGGATATGCTAGAAGCTGAAAACATCACTCTTAATGAGGATGACAAGTTAAGCATTTCAGCAGATACCCTAATAACAGAAGATTTAAAACTTAAAGTAACAAGAGTAGAAACAAAAGATATTGTTGAAACTCAGGCATTAGATTATCAAACTGTTGTTAAAAATGATGATAGTATGGATAAGGGGATGTCAAAAGTTGTTCAGGAGGGTACTCAAGGAGAAAAAGAAGTTACAGTAAAGGTGATATATGAAGATGGCGTAGAAGTTGAGAGAAAAGTTGTTGGTGAAAAGATAACTAAGGAACCTACTAGTAAAGTGGTTCATCAGGGAACTCTTAGCTACGTTGCTCTCTCCAGAGGTGGAGATTCCAAACTTTACTATAAACAAGCTCTTTCTGTTAAAGCGAGTGCTTATGCTGGTGATGGTATAACTGCAACAGGAACAGTGCCTAAGAGAAATCCATCTGGATTGAGTACTATAGCTGTTGACCCAAGGGTCATTCCTTTAGGAACAAAGGTCTATGTTGAAGGCTATGGTTACGCAGTTGCAGAGGATACAGGCGGTGCAATAAAGAATAACAAAATAGATATTTTTATGAATTCCACAAGAGAGTGTTATCAATGGGGAGTAAGAACAGTTAATCTTTATGTTGTAGCGTATCCAGGACAGTGGTAAAATAAGAAGGTGACTCAGATGATGAGTCATCTTTTTATCTTTTAAGAGTATTATTTAGATTACATATATGAGTATAATGTGAAAGGAAGAAAAGTTTGTGATAAAGGAAGTTATTGTAGTTGAGGGTAGAGATGATGTTACTGCTGTTAAGAAAGCAGTTGATTCAGAGGTAATACCTGTTGGCGGTTTTGGAATTAATAATAAAGTAATAAAAAGAATTAAAGAGGCTCAAAAGAGACAAGGGGTTATAGTATTAACTGATCCTGATTTTGCTGGAGAGCGTATAAGAAATATAATAGCTAAAAGAGTTCCAGGTATAAAACATGCTTATATAGGACGAGATGAAGGTACAAAAGACGGAGACATAGGGGTTGAAAATGCTACACCAGAGTCTATATTAAGAGCATTAAACAGGGCTAAGGCAACAGTTACAGAGAGAAGGGACTTTTTTAATGTAGAAGATATGCTCTTTTTTAAACTTACAGGAGATATGAAGTCTAAAGAGAGAAGACATCTTTTAGGAAAAGAATTAGGAATAGGTTATGGGAACACAAATCAATTAATATCAAGGTTGAATAATTATGGAGTATCTAGAGAAGAATTTATACATGCTGTAAAAAATGTAGAGAAAATCATGGAGAGTGAAGAGTAATATTATGGATGTAAAAACACAGGAGTTAGTAAAAAAATATAATTTTAGGTTTTCTAAAAGTTTAGGTCAGAACTTTTTAATAGATGATAGCGTACTTGAAGATATAGTGGAAGGTGCAGAGGTATCAGAGGAGGACTTAGTAATAGAAATAGGTCCAGGGGTAGGGACGTTAACTAGAGAGCTCATTAAGAAGGCAAAGAGAGTAGTAGCTATAGAATTAGATTCAAATTTAATACCTATACTTACTGAAGAGCTCGGAAATGAAGAGAAGTTTTCTCTTATACATAATGATGCACTAAAAGTAAATTTTGATGAAATAATGGCTGGAGAGAAAAGTGTTAAACTAGTAGCAAACTTACCCTATTATGTTACTACACCTATTATAGCTAAGCTTTTAAATGAAGGTTATAAATTTAAGTCTCTTACTATAATGATTCAAAAAGAAGTTGCAGAAAGGATGAACTCTGAGCCAAACTGCAAGGAGTATGGTTCAATATCTGTTTTAGTTCAATATTTCTGCACAACTAAAATTATAAGAAAAGTAGCACCTTCAAGTTTTATGCCTAGACCTAAGGTTGATTCTATAGTTATAAGACTAGATAGATTAGAGCAACCTAGAGTAGAACTAAAAGATGAAAAACTATTTTTTGATATAGTTAGAAATTCTTTTAATATGAGAAGAAAGACTTTATGGAATGCTTTAAAATCTTTTGGATTAGATAAGGAAAGTATGGAAGGTGTCTTTAAAGATGCTGGTATAGATCAAAAGAGAAGAGGAGAAACCTTAAGCATAGAAGAGTTTGGTGCTTTGGCAAATTCTCTTTATGAAAAACTTAATAGATAATTATTTCAAATAAAAAGTGGCTTAGGCCACTTTTTTATTTTGTCTAAAGGAAATTCTTTTGAACATATTTTAACTATTTAATCATATAATGTAACGAATAAATATAAGTGGAGGGACCGTAGAGTTGGCGCATGGAAAATTATATAGAAACTTTATAATATTACAAGAGGATGAAAGGGGACACTCAACAGCTCAAGATAAACCTCTATCAGGCTATGCAAAGGTTGAGGCTAAAGACGATAAATGTAAAATATCTTTTTACGCACAGAATCTTAAAAAAGATGAACATAAACACTTTATGATGATAGTGTGTGCAAAAAAAGACATGAGACAGCTTATGAATTTAGGAGAAGTGAACATAACTGATATAGGAAAGGTAGATGGTTATAAGGAATTTAGTGTTAATAACATTGGAGGTATGGGACTAGGTTATGACAAAATATCAGGGGCAGCTATAGTAAAAAAAGTTGGGGATAAATTAGAATTCCTAATAAGTGGATTTATGAGTAATGAAATGCCAAAGGATGATTGGAAACAGTATCCTGTAGTAAATAGTGTTGACTTAGGTAAGTTTACAGGTTCAACTCTATATTCACAAACTACATCACCAACAGCTGCACAAGCTCCTACACAAACACAAGGAACAATGCAATCACCAACTGCAATGCAATCACCAACTGCAATGCAATCACCAACTACAATGCAATCACCAGGAACAATGACAGAAGAAAATGGATTTATAAATGGAACAACACCTGAAGTAGGAAATGGTATTTATGAAACTCCATATGATGGTATGGGAGAATCACCTTTATATGAAGATGTAGTTCCTACAATGGGAGCAGGAGCTACAATGAATGGTCAAGGAAGCACCATGGGAGGCACTATGGGAGGCCAAGGAGGAATGACAACTGGGCAAGTAGGCACTATGGGGAACCAAGGTGGGATGATGAATGGTACAGGAAATATGCAAAATCAACCAGGATATAGTACACCTGGAACTCAAGGTGGAAATATGTATGGCACTACTTCACCACGACATGTAGAAATTGATAATAAACCTTTATATGATAGTTCTTATACGACAATAGGAAGAAATATTGGAGGGGCTAAGCCACCTATAGTTGAAGAGGATACTATTGAGGTAAGAAGTGAGTTTGACGAATATGAGAACAAGATAGTAGATGATTATAGTGAGGAAAACTTCAAGATTAGAGGATCTGTTGGAGAGTTTTTTGAATCTTTAGCTGAAGACTTTGAACTTGATAGACACAAGAACAAAAAGAAGGATATAAAACATTGTAAATGGTATAAAGTACCTGTGGATAATCTGGATGAGATGTGCAATATAGCTGATTATAATAAGTACACAGTAATATACTATCCAATGATCAATTATTATCCTTACTTTAAAAAACATAAACATTATTGTATAGGTTATAAATGTAATGATAAAGGAAAGATGAAATATATAGTATATGGAATTCCAGGTAAAAAGGATAAGGGAGATCAACCATATGGAGGAAAGACAGGTTTTGTAACATGGATGGAAGATGAAAGCATAGGAGATGGAATGGGTTATTGGTTAATGTTCTATGATTTCAGAAACTCTGTTATTGTAATACCAGCAGAAAGATAAGATAAGATCCTAGAAGTATTTATTATATATTTATTTCTAGGATCATAATTTATTTATAAATCTTTAATCATAGATTTATGTTAAAGAGAGTATAAATAAATTATTAAGGATTATCTAGGAGGTTTTTATGAATAGAAAGCAGTTAGGCGTTACTATAGTACTTATATGTTTAATGGGTCTATTGTTTGTAGGACAAAGTATATTCAATGAAAGATTTCAGTTGATTTCATTAATGAATAATAATATAACAGATTTCACAGAGTATACAGATAATAATAAAGAAATTTCTTTCCAGTTACCTAGTCAATGGGAAAACAGTGATAGAAGCTTACCAGGGAATTATATAACATATTATAAGAGTTTTTCTGACAGTTCTTTAGGTATTACAGGATATGTGCAGTTAATAAACTATAAGGGGGATGATAAAGCTCTTATAGAAAAAGATAAGGAATATATAGAAGGTGAGATAGGAAACTATAGCTTAGATAGTTACCAAAGTAAAAATTATAAAGGTTATAAAGCTTCTTTTATAGTTACGGGTGAAAATAAAAGAGAGACTTTTTATGATGTGTATTATTTAAAGATAAAAGGTGAAAAATTAGTTAAGTTTAGCTTTATGGTAGATGGCAAGTATTACAAAACTAATTATCAAGATATTTTTAAGGTTTTGGTAGATTCAGTGAAATAAATTTGATATAAAAAGTATTAAGTATTATAATTTATTTATGATAAGGGGAAGCTTAGCTTCTCCTTATTTAGAATTATGTTTATTGTTATGATTAACATAATTAAATAAGTTAAGAGGGAGAAAGTTTAGGTATGGGAAAGTCTATTACAAAATTTATTTTGTTAATGTTAGTAATATTAACCCTATTTACGGGTTGTTCCATAGTAGATAAAGGGAAGCTTAAATTAGGGCTTAAAAATGAGGATTTTGAGTATATAAAAAATGATGAGGTTGATAAAATAGTAATACAAAGTACTAGAGATAAGGGTTTTAGATTTGTAGTAACAGATGATAAAACTATTAAAGATGTATATAATCTACTTTCTTCTGCAAAAGCGATGAGTGAAAAGGTGGACCTTGAATCAGATTACATTTTTGAAATATATGTAGGTGAAGAGGTAAAAAAGTTTAACTATGTAGTAGGAGTAGACGAGAAATCTAAGGGCAATTTTTATGATGAGAATAAAGTATATTATGTTTCTAGTAGAATCGATAATGACATAATTCAAAATCTATCTTTTGTAAGAAAACCAAGAGATTTTAGCACCATATATTATGGAAGTATATTGAAAGTTCTTGAAGAGAAGAAAAGTTATTTAAATGATGGCAACAAAAAAATAGGTATAGATATATTGGGAGATGTAGAGTGTACTAAATACATATTATCTAGGGATATAGAATCCTTTAATAGCGATGTGGCTAAGATAACTAATAATGTTAAAATAATAAATGGGAATAAGC
Organism: Clostridium sp. UBA1652; assembly: GCF_002320975.1. NCBI lineage: Bacteria > Bacillati > Bacillota > Clostridia > Eubacteriales > Clostridiaceae > Clostridium > Clostridium sp. UBA1652. The sequence goes on along the minus strand of NZ_DCLI01000092.1, from coordinate 71,145 downwards.
AGGATTTTGATGTGATAATAACCGTTAGAAATCAAGGCTATACATCAAAAAAATTCAAAACTAACATAACTATTGAAAATAAGAATGACCATAGCTATGAGATCTATTATGTTTGGGGAGATTATGACCTTAAAGCATGGAGCATTCAAACAAGCACTACAAAACCAAAAGATTGGTAGTATATAGACTAAGGAGGAGTTTTTTTATGTCAAATTGTTCAAGTTGTGCAAGCAAGGATAGTTGCAATACAAAAGACAAAGGATGTGGAACAAATACAGTGAATATGAAAGTATTACCTAAATATGGAGAAGTAAAGAATATTATTGGAGTGATAAGTGGTAAAGGTGGAGTAGGGAAATCTACAGTTACAGGACTTATAGCAACTCAGTTAGCTAATAGAGGATATAAGGTTGGGGTTTTAGATGGAGATATAACAGGACCATCTATGCCAAGATTTTTTGGTATAAATGATAAAAGAGCAGAGATGATTCCGTTAGATAATAATTCAAACTTTAAGTTTAAACCAGTAGAGAGTAAATTAGGGATAAAGGTTATATCTATGAATTTACTTACCCCAGTAGAAGATCAACCAGTTATTTGGAGGGGGCCTGTTATAACAGGAGTATTAAACCAAATGTATACCGATACAGAGTGGGGAGATTTAGATTATTTACTTATAGATATGCCTCCAGGAACAGGGGATATAGCATTAACTGTAATGCAAAGTTTCCCATTAAAAGAACTTATAATCGTATCTACCCCTCAGGATATGGTTTCTATGATAGTTAAGAAGGTAGTTATTATGGCGCAAAAAATGGGAATTAGTATAAGGGGTGTAGTAGAGAATATGTCTTATATTAATTGTGATAGTTGTGATCATAAAATAAAAATATTTAGCAAAAAATCTGCTGAAGAACATGCAGAATATTTAGGGCTACCACTTTTAGCTGAACTTCCTATTAATTTAGATTTAACAGAGGCATTAGAGAATGGTACAGCTGAAGAGTATGTTAAGGAAGATCCACTTTATACATCAGCATTTCAAGGATTATATTAAAATTATTGAATAATATTTCCTTTATGATGACATACTAATTTTGTTAGTAATATCACAGGAGGGAAAAATATGAATGCTATAGTAGATAAGGATACTTGTATAGGTTGTGGATTATGTCCATCAATTTGTCCAGAAGTTTTTGATATGGAGGATGATGGAAAGGCAGGAGTTATATCAGATCCAGTTCCAGAAGGTGCAGAAGATAGCGCAAAAGAAGCTGAAGAAAGTTGTCCAGTTAATGCAATTAGCATAGAATAATAAAAAAGCAACCATAAGGTTGCTTTTTTGTTTAAGCTAAGTAGTTTTTATTAGTTGCTTTTACTATTCTGTCTATAGGTAAAAGTTTTATTATAACTAAACATATGATACCTTCTACTCCTACTAGTAGTCCATTTACAAAAAGTGAGTAGACTATTGGAGACATTCCCTCTGGAGCAAAGCTTCCAAAAAACGCAACACCAGATATAAAGTGACATATAAACCTACCAAATATGGCGACAGAAGTTCCGAGTAGCTTATTTTGCTTAAAGAATCCAGCTAATCCTAAGGCCAAAAATGGAAGTGGATAGTCAAATAGGACTTGTACAGGATGTAGGATATATGGATCCATAAACAAGGTTATTATTCCATATAAGAAACCGGTCAAGAATCCTACTAAAGGACCATACATAAAGGCTATTATTAATATTGGGACCATACTTCCTAAGGTCACACTACCTCCTTGAGGGAAGTGATAAAGCCTAAATACCTTAAGAACAGTTGCAAGAGCCAAGGCTATTCCAATCCTCGTTATTAATTGTGTAGTTATTTCGATTTTTTTAGCCTTTATAAGTACTATCAAAATAATTACACATCCTATAAGTGCAACTAAAGATAGCGGATGTTTAACTATCTCGCTAGTATTTGCTGGTAGATTAATAAAAATTTCTGCCATACTTTGAAAAAATTCTGTAAATACATCTTTAACATAAGTTAAAGCATCAGATAAATAATTCATAAAAACCTCCTTCTTTTTGTGCTTAAAGCGAAGAAGCAAAAAACCGCAACCCAATAAGGTTGCGGCATATTTACACTTTATATACTATCGCTTCCCTACGCTGGTATTAGCCAGATCAGGTAAAAGGGTTAATGTAAGACATCTCTCAGCCATTAAGGCACCCCTAGCACATGTTATTTTATTATATGCTTATAATATACTAGAAATTAGAAAAAATCAACTAACTTATCATTACTTATTTTATTTTGAGATACAGTACTTTCCTCTATGCCGTAAATAGTTGATGGATTTAGGTTAACTTCAGAACCAACTTTGCTGCCATAAGGGAGATGAGAAATTGATACATTAACGCTTGTGCCATCTTCAAGTAGAATTGCAGCATCATTGGAACTCATATCAATAATTTTACCTTTCATAATAAAAGCCTCCTAAAATAAGAATATACATTTAATATTCTTTATCTTAGGAGACTTTTATATACATTTAATATAAATCTGAGTAAATTATTTTAAATACTTTTAAAGCTTCTTGAATTTTGGGCTTAAGCAATTCTTTTCTTTCTAAAAACTCTGATTCGCCTAAAGGGGTAAGGGTATATATCTTTTGAAATTTCTTTTTTGGATCATCCCATTGACCCTCTATAAGACCTTCTTTTTCGAACTTTTTTAATATTGGATATATTCCTCCGGTTGATGGAACCCATAACCCTTTTGTTTTGTCACCAATCTTATGAGATATATCATTACCGTTAGAAGGAGATTCGCTTAAGATGTATAGTACATAGATAGGTAAAAGGCCTTTAGTAAAAACTTGCCCAACAGCATTATTTTCTTTATGCACTTTTTTTAATTCAGCTAGCTTTTGTTTATACTCATTATAGAGCCGTTTTTCTTCTGCTCTAATATCTTCTTTAGTATTAAAGCTTGAATTTTTCATTAAATTATTCCTTTTCCAAAGTTATTACTATAAGACCAGGTCAAATAGTTGAAAGTTTTAGATATGTAAGATCCGCTTTCGGCATTTCTTTTTTAATAATATTATATAGATATTCTAGGAAAATGTCTAACCTATAAGGTAAAAGTTCTTCGTAAATTTTGGATAAGTAATTGTTAAAAATTATAGAGTTTTTTATAGCAAACTAAATAAACTCCTAATAATTAAGGAGTTTATAATAAAAATTATTCAATTGGAATAGTGACATCATTAGAAATTATATGCCATATAGTATTACCTTTTGAAAGAGGAATTTCTGTATTGTTTGAATCTAAGAGCATAGTTTTAGTAGAATCTTTCCTCCAAGTGCCTTTTACTATTTTTCCTTTAGATAGTACATAAGCTTCACCTGAGCCATCTAATTTTATATTTAAGCGACCATCTTCTCTAGTCACTATATTAGTTTTTTGTATTACTATATTAGTAAATTTTAAAGCTTGATTAGTATTTGTATCTATAGCTTCTGTTCCATCCATTGATTTTACATAGTAGCCATCTTTAAAAACGTAAGATGTGGAATAATATTTATTTAATTTTAAAACCATCCTATCAAGTGGCTCTAAAAGTGAGTTATCCCAATATTCGTTGCTAAAAACAAGACTATTATTTGGCGTGTAAGACAGCTTTTTATCATTTATATATTTTAAAAGTTTTTCTGAGGAGGTATATAAATTGTGAGGCGCTTTTCGCTTATTATCTCTCCAAAAATAAGAGCCTTGAGCCATTTCATTTATACTCATATAGGTAGAGTCTTTTGCTATGGTATCTAGTGCTTCTTGACTTCCTCCGCAATGAGCAAACGGGAGATTACTGTCTTTTGCAATAGAAATAAAATAAGGTCTTGCACTTCTTACTGGTCCTATTTTTTCAACAGAATTTTTATGAAATAGGGCTATAAATCTAGGGATTCCCCCTTCTGCCATAGTTTCGTATATTATATCAGCACTACTTAATCCGCTTTGGGGTCTTGAGGAAGATGAATTTTCTACGATAACCATATAGGGTTTATTATTTAAAACTTGTTCTGATACTTCTTCACCTGTATATGGAGAGTAGTATTTTTGCTCAGCAACTACAGGGTCAGTAGAAGTATTTTCTTCTTCAACTTTTTTAGGTGATGAATTGGAACACGCTGTAAGTGGAATAATGACTATTAATATTAGTGGTAACAATTTTTTAATCATAGTACTCTCCTTATAACAATGCATTTACATAATCTATATTACAATAATATTGTAATTATAGTTATTTATGCATAGGTAGAGTGGAGAATTTAATTTTATACGATACTTTTCGAGTATGTGTAGTGTGGTATAAAAGAAAAATGTTTCATTTTTTGCTAGCATTTACTCTCATAATTTTAAAATGTCAATGTGTGAAAAACTATAAAAAAACTTAAAAAAGAGAGTAAATAGAATATAGTAAATGCTATAACCTAAAAAGGGTGAATTTCAAAATTGTAAATAAATTTTTCCTAATATATAATAAACCAGGTACAAGATATAGTGTAACGGGGGTATAAAGAATGCTAGATGTTGTGAAAAGAGACGGTAGAGAAGTGAAATTCAATACTGAGAAGATATCTAATGCGATTAAAAGAGCGGCTGAAGAACTAGGAAGCCCATTAAGGGAAGGTCAAGTTATAGATCTTATTCAAAAGGTTATAACTTACATAGAAATGTCACAACAAGAGAAGGTAACTGTTGAAGAAATTCAAAATCTTGTGGAAAGAGCACTAAAGGATAGTGGGCTTCAAGATATAGCAAGTATTTATTCAACTTATAGAAATGAAAGAACTAAAGTTAGAGAAATAAAATCAGATTTAATGAATGCTATAAAAAGAATAGGAATAGAAACAGATAGAGATAATGCTAATGTTGGTAATAACTTTTCTTCTAAGCTTCTTAGGATTGCTTCAGAATCTAATAAGTGGCATAATCTTTCAAACATGCCTAAACATTTAGCTAAAGCTCATGAAAATGGAGATGTTTATTATCATGATTTAGATTCATATAATTTAACTACAAACTGTCTTCATATTCCTACTAGGGAAATGCTTGAAAATGGTTTCAATACTGGGTATGGAACTATAAATAAACCTAGAAGAATAGAGACAGCAGCAGAACTTTCGTGTATATTATTACAATCAACTCAAAATGATATGTTTGGAGGACAATCACATCCAGACTTTGATAATGATATGTCTATTTTTGTCGACCCTACAAGACAAGAAATTAAAGAAGAGCTGATGGGATATGGTTTAGAAGGAGATAAGTTAGCAGAGGTTACTGAAGAGAAACTTAAGGAAAGAGTACATCAGGCTATGCAAGGTGTTGTTTATAATTTAAACACAATGCATTCAAGAGCTGGTTCACAAGTACCTTTCTCATCCATAAACTTAGGAATACCTGCTAATCATGATGCAGCATTAGTTTGTGAAATCTTCTTATTAGAATATGAAAAAGGATTAGGTAAGGGAGAACAACCTATATTCCCTAATATAATATTTAGAGTTAAAGAAGGCGTAAATAGGGAGAAAAATGATCCTTATCACTATTTATATGAAGTAGCTTGTAGAGTTGCAGCTAAGAGAATGAATCCTACTTTTATGAATATAGATGCAGACTTTAATAAAGAATATTATGATAAAGGATATATGCCTGCTACTATGGGATGTAGAACTTATCTAATGAAGAATGTAAATGGAGAACCTGGTTGTAAAGGAAGAGGAAATATAGCACCTACTACAATCAATCTTCCTAGAATAGGAATTCTTGCTAAAGGTGATATTGATAAATTCTTTGAAATATTCGATGCACGTATGGAATTAGCTAAGGAATCTCTTCTTCATAGATATAATGTATTAAAACACCTAAAGGTTAAAGATCTACCTTTTGTAGCTGGTCAAAACTTAATGAAAGGTGCAGAAGGATTAGCACCAGATGATTCTATAGAACCTATATTAAAACAAGGAACTTGGGGAATCGGATTTATAGGTTTAGCTGAAACACTTATAGCATTGACAGGAAAACATCATGGAGAAAGTGAAGAAGCTAGAGAGCTTGGAGTTAAAATAATAACTCACTTAAGAGAAACAGTAGATAGATATTGTGAAGAATATAAATTAAACTGGAGTGCTTATGCAACACCTGCTGAAGGACTAAGTGGTAAATTTATAAAACAAGATCAAAAAGTATTTGGAAAAATAAAGGGTGTTACAGATAAGGATTATTATACTAACAGTTATCATGTGCCTGTTTATCATCCTATTTCTATAAAATCTAAAATAGATATAGAAGCTCCATACCATAAGCTTTGTAATGGGGGACATATAAGTTATCTTGAAGTTGATGATTGTCCTACTGGAGAAGCTATTATGGATATACTTGATTATGCTTATAAAAACACTAATATAAGCTATCTAGGAATTAATTTTCATATAAGATATTGTAAGAGCTGTGGAACTTATCTTCATAGTAATGAAGGAGCATGTACTAAATGTGGTTCAACTGATATTCAAGGAGTATCTAGAGTTACAGGTTACTTGAGCCTAGATGAAAGATTTGGTCCTGGAAAGTATGATGAAAGAGAAGACAGAATAACCCATACAGAAAAACATAACAAGAACTATCACCGAGTATAGTGGATTTAAAAGGCTAAATGTACATTTATGTAGATTTAGTCTTTTATTATTATAATAAGTTAAGTATATTATTATAAAAAAATTAAAATTCGTGCACATAAAAATTCTAATGACTGAAAGAAATAAATGAAAACTTGCAAAAAAAATAAAGTTGTTTATTATTAAAAAATTATTAACCATGCTTTAAAGTGTTGAAAACAAAGGCTTTGTAGTGGAAATAAAAAATCTTGTTATTGATTATTAGTTATGATAGAATTGAATATAATGAAAGAAAAAGTATATTTATTGCATTTGGGAAACTGGAAATTACATTATTTACAAATTTGGGGTTTAGTAATTATTTAAAAGAGGGGGATTAAAATGCCTATTAAAGATCCAAGGACAGGAAAAGAAATTATTGTTGTTGATACTACATTACGTGATGGAGAGCAAACAGCAGGAGTGGTTTTTTCTAATCATGAAAAGATAGCTATTGCCGATTTATTAGATGAAATCGGAGTAGATCAGTTAGAAGTAGGAATTCCTACTATGGGTGGAGATGAAAAAGCTGCCATAAAGAAAATAGCACAAAGAGGCTTAAAAGCTTCTATTATGGCTTGGAATAGAGCTGTAATATCAGATATAGAACAATCTATTGATTGTGGAGCTGATGCAGTAGCAATTTCTATCTCAGTTTCGGATATTCATATTGAGCATAAGCTTAAAACCTCTAGAGAATGGGTTTTAGAAAGTATGCTTAAATCTGTAGAATATGCAAAGAAAAATGGTGTATATGTATCCGTAAATGGAGAAGATGCTTCAAGAGCAGACAGAGACTTTTTGGTTCAATTTATAACTGAGGCTAAAAAGGCTGGAGCGGATAGATTTAGATATTGTGATACTGTAGGAATAATGGAACCATTTAAAATAAATAAAGTAATAAAGGACTTAAGAGAAACAACAGGTTTTGATATAGAAATGCATACTCATAATGACTTTGGTATGGCGACTGCTAATGCTATTGCAGGAATTCTTGGAGGCGCTACTCATGTAGGGGTTACTGTTAATGGACTTGGTGAAAGAGCTGGTAATGCTGCGTTAGAAGAAGTATTTATGGCACTTAAACATGTTTATGGATATGAATTAGATGTAGATACTAAGAGATTTAGAGAACTTTCAGAGTATGTATCAAGAGCTTCAGGAAGAGAACTTCCATCATGGAAGGCTATAGTTGGTACTAATATGTTTGCTCATGAATCAGGAATACATGCAGATGGAGCTATAAAGAATCCTAAGAACTATGAAGCTTTTTCACCAGATGAAGTAGGTCTTGCAAGACAATTAGTAATAGGTAAACATTCAGGTAGAGCTAGTATATTAAAGAAGTTTGAAGAGTATGGTGAAGAGCTTGACAATAAAGCTGCTGATTGGCTTTTAGAAAAGGTAAGAGAAACTTCTGTTAATCTTAAGAGAAGTCTTTTTGATAAGGAATTAGTTCAGCTTTATAGAGAATATAAAAAAGTCGTAAAATAGCAATAAGCAAGGGGGAAGGACAATGGGGGATAATTTAGTTTATAAAATCCTAAAATCACATTTAGTAGAAGGAAACTTAGTAGTAGGTGAACCAATAGGTCTTAAAATAGATCAAACATTAACTCAAGACTCAACAGGAACTATGGCATATCTTCAATTAGAAGCTATGGGAATTGATAAAGTTAAAACTAAAAGAAGTGTTGCGTTTATAGACCACAACATGCTTCAACAAGGTTTTGAAAATGCAGATGACCATGCCTTTATACAAACAGTAGCTTCAAAATATGGAGTACATTTCTCAAAACCAGGTAATGGTATATGCCACCAAGTATTTTTAGAGAGATTTTCAACACCAGGAGAAACCTTAACAGGTTCAGATTCTCATACACCAACAGCAGGAGGAGTAGGAATGCTTGCTATGGGTGCTGGTGGACTGGATGTAGCTTTAGCCATGGGTGGAGGAGCTTATTATATAAACACTCCTAAAGTATGTAAGATAAATTTAGTTGGAAAGAGAAACCCAATGGTTGCAGCTAAAGATATCATATTAGAAGTACTTAGAAAGCTTACTGTAAAAGGTGGAGTTGGAAGAGTATTTGAATATGCTGGAGAGGGAGTTAAAACTTTATCTGTTCCAGAAAGAGCTACTATAACTAACATGGGAGCTGAACTTGGAGCAACTACCTCTATATTCCCAAGTGATGAGAGAACTTTAGAGTATTTCAAAGCTCAAGGAAGAGAAGAAGATTGGATAGAATTTAAACCAGACGAAGATGCTGTTTATGATGAAGAAGTAACTATTAATTTAGATGAACTTAAGCCACTTGCAGCTAAACCTCATTCACCAGATAATGTTGAAGAAGTTGAAACTATAGGAAAAATAAAAGTTGACCAAGTAGCTATAGGAAGCTGTACAAACTCTTCTTACGAAGATTTAATGAAAGTAGCTAAGATTCTTAAAGGTAAAAAAGTTCATCCAGAGGTTAGTTTAGTAATAGCTCCAGGTTCAAGACAAGTTATGGAGATGTTAGCTAGAAATGGTGCTTTAGGAGATATCATAAGTGCAGGAGCTAGAATTCTTGAAAATTCTTGTGGACCATGTATAGGTATGGGGCAAGCGCCAGGAACTAATGGGGTTTCTTTAAGAACCTTTAATAGAAACTTCTACGGAAGAAGCGGAACTTTAACAGCAAAAGTATATCTAGTATCACCTGAAACAGCTGCTGTATCAGCCATAGAAGGATATTTAACAGATCCTTCAACTTATGATGTAGATATAAATGTAGAATTACCAGAAAGATTTTTAATAGATGACAGCATGATAATACCACCAGCAGAGGATGGAAGTAAGGTTGAGATTTTAAGAGGACCTAATATTAAACCATTCCCAGTTAATAAACCACTAGGAGAAGCTTTAGAAGGAAAGGCTATATTAAAGGTTGAAGATAATATTACAACTGATCATATTATGCCATCAAACTCTAAACTACTTCCATATAGATCTAATATTCCATATTTAGCAGACTACTGCTTTAATACAGTAGATGAAAATTTCCCTAAGTATGCGAAAGAAAACAATGGTGGATTTATAGTAGGTGGAAGCAATTATGGTCAAGGTTCTTCTAGAGAACATGCTGCGTTAGCACCACTTTATCTAGGAGTAAAAGGAGTTTTAGTTAAGAGTTTTGCTAGAATTCATAAAGCTAACCTAATAAATAACGGAATAGTTCCTATGACTTTTATTAATGAAGAGGATTATGATAAAATAAACCACTTTGATGAATTTGTTATACAAAATGTTAAAGAAGGATTAAAATCCGGAGTACTAGAAATCACTAATAAGACTGGAGATTACAGCCTTAAGGTTAATGTAGAATTAACTCCAAAGGAAATAGAAGTAATTGAAGCAGGCGGAAGACTTAACTACGTAAAAATGAGTTCATAGAAGTGGGGGATAAATTAATGACAAAGATAGCTATGATAACTCCATTAGTTGAGATGGATGGAGATGAAATGACAAGAATCGTATGGAAGATGATAAAGGATGAACTTTTACTTCCATTTATAGATTTAAAGACAGAATACTATGATTTAGGTTTAGAATATAGAAATGAAACTGATGATAAGGTAACAGTAGATGCTGCTAAAGCTATAAAAAAATATGGTGTAGGAGTTAAATGTGCAACAATAACTCCTAATGCAGCTAGGGTTAAGGAATATAACTTAAAGGAAATGTGGAAGAGTCCAAATGGAACTATAAGAGCTATTTTAGACGGAACAGTATTTAGAAGTCCTATAATAGTTGATTCTATAAAACCCTTCGTAAGAACTTGGGAAAAGCCTATAACTATAGCAAGACATGCTTATGGAGATGTTTATAAAAGCGTTGAAATAAAGGCAGAAGGAAAAGGAACAGCTGAACTAGTATTTACATCTGAAGATGGAAAGGTGACTAAAGAAGTAATTCATACCTTCAAAGGACCTGGAGTTCTTCAAGGAATGCACAACACTAATGAATCTATAGAAAGTTTTGCTAGAGCATGTTTTAACTATGCTTTAGATAGAAAAGAAGATTTATGGTTTGCAAGTAAAGACACTATATCTAAAAAATATGACCATACTTTTAAAGATATATTTGAAGAGATTTATGAAGCAGAGTATAAAGTTAAATTTGAAGAAACAGGGATAGAATATTTCTATACACTAATAGATGATGCAGTTGCAAGAGTAATGAAATCAGAAGGTGGATTTATCTGGGCTTGTAAAAACTATGATGGAGATGTTATGAGTGACATGGTAGCTACAGCCTTTGGCTCTTTAGCTATGATGACTTCAGTTTTATTATCACCAGAAGGTTATTATGAATATGAAGCAGCTCATGGAACTGTTCAAAGACATTACTACAACCACTTAAAAGGACAACAAACATCAACAAACTCCATGGCCACATTATATGCGTGGACAGGGGCTCTAAGAAAAAGAGGAGAACTTGATAATATTCCAGAGCTAATAAGTTTTGCTGATAAACTTGAGGAAGCCTCAATAAAAACTATAGAAGAAGGAGTAATGACTAAGGATTTAGCATCATTATCTTCTATAGAAAACATAAAAACAGTAAACACAGAAGAATTTATAAAAGAAGTAAGAGCTAGATTAGAAGCTATGCTTTAATATTTAAGAAGAACTTAGAGAAATCTAGGTTCTTTTGTTTTGAAATATAGTATAATATTGGTAGTGTTGTATTTAGAGGGAAATATAGTGATGAGGGGGATTTTTGTGGGTAAACGAATAAAGTGGGTATGTATAATTATATTAGTATTGATTACAGGTATAATTGTAGGAAGTTATATTGGAGCTAGAGGTAATGAGGTAGTTACTTATAAAGTTGATGTAATAGCCGATGATATTATACTTAGAGATTTTACTTTAGTAAAATTCAAAGACAAATGTTATATTCCTAAAGGATATAGTATAGAAAAGAGAAATTCATCGCAAGGGAAAATAGGAGATATAGGAATGGAAATATCTCAAGATGGTAATGGAATACGAACATATATGTTTGGATTTGAGTATAAACAAGAATATGAATCTTCTTATGATGAATTGTGGGACTCGAGAGCAGTTGGCGCCAAAATAAAACCTGATAAAGCACTAGATATAAAATTTAACTACACCATAGACGGCGTAGAAAAAGAGGATATACAAACCGTAGAGTTAGATAAGCATATAGATAAAAAACTTTAAGATAATTAAGAGAATGCCAAAAGTAAAATTTTTAGGGTATTCTCTTTTCTATTTAAATTTATGCTAAAATTAAATAATACAATTTAGAGCATGGAGTGAAGAAAATGGATAAAAACATAAGATTATCAGGCATAGCCTACGAGTCATTAGTTAATGGTCCTGGGATTAGAAGAGTATTCTTTTCACAGGGGTGCATACATAATTGTAAGGGGTGTTTTAACCCAGATACTCATCCTTTCACAGGTGGTGAACTTAGAGATATGGATGAACTTATACAAGATGTAAAAGAGAACCCTATGATAAAAGGAATTACATTCTCAGGGGGAGATCCTTTTGAGCAAGCAGATAAATTTTCATATATGGCTAAGGAATTCAGAGATTTAGGATTAAATATATGGTCTTATACGGGCTATAAATTTGAATACATATTAGACCACTTAGATAGGAGAGAAGGGTGGAGAGATTTAATTAACTGTTTAGATGTGCTTGTAGATGGAAGGTTTGAACTTGAGAATAAGAAAGATGGATTAAGATTTAAAGGGTCATCTAATCAAAGGATAATAGATGTGAAAAAAAGCTTAAAGACAGGTGAGATAATAGAGATAGAAATATAGGACTAATTAGGAGGAGATATTGTGTTAAAGTGGGGCAGAGGGCTAGCAGGATTTTTTGCATGTATAATTATTGTTGCGGTAGTGCTGGTTCAAATAAATATACATAAGTTTAATAATGCATTTGAAGTAAATAATGTAGCTAAAAATACAGAAGAGTTATCAAAATTAGAAACTAATGAAGATAAGGTTAAATATATAGAAAATTATTTTGAAAAGTTAGGAACCTCTCCTGGTGGTGAGGAAGGGACTTATCTTCAGAATTTTAATACAATGATTCCAGTATATAATTCTACACCATCACTTTATATAAAAAATAATGATTCTGTAGTTAGAAGTTTTGTGTATGGTGAAGATTTTAGGGAATCTTTATTAGGGTTTGGTGGAAATGGAGATGTTAGTGGGAAAATATATCTACTTGAAGATAATATGGCTTCATTGTCTAAAGATATATTAAAAAATAACATAATCCTTAGTAGTAGAGCGCTAACAGATGAAGATATAGATTATGCTGTTAATAATGGATGTAAGGCAATAATGATGATAGATCCAGATGTAAGTAAAAAAGAGAGTGTAGATACAAGGTTAAAGCAAGCCAAGTCTACTATTATTTATAGAGTATCACAAAGATTATTTAGTGAACTTAAAAGTAATTACATAAATAATTTAGAGGTTCACTTAAAAGTTGATGTTTCTTTTAAAATGGAGAGTACTCCTAATATTCTCTCCAAAATCCAAGGAAAGAGCAAAAGTGCTGGATATAGTATAATATCAGCTCATATATCTGATGATAATTCAGGGATAGCATTATTAATGGAATATGCAAGAGTACTTAAGATGCAGGATAATACTCCTGAAAAAACTATTGTTTTTGCTGTTTGGAATAGCTTTGATGAAGGAATGAAAGGCTCTAATTATTATGTGGAAAATCCAATATATCCATTAAAGGAAACAGAAGTATTTGTTTTAGACGATGTTGCTTCACTTAACAGTGGAGTAATGAATATCTCTACTTATGGGAAAGCGGGACAATTCATCATGAATAAATTATCAGATTATGCAATGCATAGGGGAATCAGACCCAATGTGACAACCGACATAGCCTATAATGATAGCAAGACTTTTCTATTAAAAGATACTCCAGCTATTCTTATAAATGGAGATAGATCAGGTGGACAAGTTAGTAGTTATGAATTTTTTCAGCAAGGAGACTTCGCAGATGCAGGACAAGTACTTTTAAACTATATTCAAAGAGATATATATAAAGATTGGTCACAGGGAATGATTCAAAGCAAAGAAAAAAGCTATATAATAACATTTGTAATAGTATTTTTAATAATGTACCTATTTAAATCTGTATATAAAACTAAGCCTTCAATTAAGTTGTTAGGAATAAGTGCAGAGGACATTTATTATTCGAGTATATTTAATGTTATAGATAAAATAGTAAATGGGGCTGCTCTAGTAGGGGTAATAATATTTATAACTGCATTTATTGTTTATATTCCAAGTAATTTTGATTTAGTTAAATACAATGGGAGCTATATATCAAATCATTCTATATATTTTTCTTTTGAAAGTACTATTGAATATATAAGAAATTTCTTTGATAAAGGTTTAGGAAAAACAGATAGTGGCTTTTCTGTAGCATTTATCATCAGCTTTTCAATAATAAAAAGTATAGGCTTAATATTAAGTTCGGTAATATTAGCTTTTATAGTTGGAACTTCCATAGGGATAATAAGTTCTTTTAAAAATAAAAAAAGAGGAAATATAAGCTTTATAGGCCCTATAGCAATGTTGTCTTTACCTGATGTTTTAATAGCTATATCTGTTCAGCTTTTATTTATAATACTTCGTCAGAACAACATACTACACTCAGGTAGTAGTGAGATAACCAAATTTTTACTTCCATTTATATCTTTAGCAATAATTCCAACAGCATATATATCGAGAATTGCTCAGATTGCAGTAAAGGAAGAAATAACTAAAGATTATATAATGGCAGCTAGGGCGAAAGGTCTATCAACTTTTAATATTCTAAAGGATCATTTGTTAATAAGTGTAGCTATAAAGGTTGTTGAGACTTTACCTTCAGTATTAAATATCATAGTATCAAATGTAATAATTGTTGAGTATGTATTTTCATATCCAGGAATAGTATATCAGTTATTTAGTTATTTTAAGGATTATGATATTAGGACTTGTGTTGGATTAATAATTGGAATAGGAGTTGTCTATTTTATTCTAACTGCTATATTTAAAGGTTTGTCTATAATAATTAATCCATTTAAAAGACGTGCTATGATTGGAGGTAAGCAAAATGAAAAAGCGTAATCTACCTCTTATATTTGGAGGTTTTATAATAGTAATTTTAGCAGTAGTAGTAGTATTTCCAAGATGGTTTACAAGTGACAATCCTTATGTAATGGAAGGCGTTAGGGCTACTATACAAAAAAATGTAGGATTATCATTACAAGGAGCACCTTTTGCACCATCTAAAGAAAATCTATTAGGAACAGATCAGCTTGGAAGGGACATACTTAGTCTTATAATATATGGAACAAGACTAACTTTAGAATTAGGATTTTTTATAGTATTAGGAAGATTTTTAGTTGCAATACCATTAGGAATAGCAGCTGGATTTGGCAATAACTTATGCAAATCCATAATAAATTTCTTTAGCTTAATATTTAGTGCTATACCGGCATTAATTATAAGTCTTTTTGTTCTTAATATAAGTTTCTTTAAATCTTTAGATAAAAATCAGTCAATATTAGCCTTTGTAGTAGTTCTTACTATTGTTGGTTTTGGTAAGTTAGCTGAACTTATAAGGGAAAGAGTACAAGGAATATTGTCAAAATCATTTATAGATGGAGAGAAAGCTATAGGTAAAAGCAATTTAGCTATAGCTATGAAAAATGTTTTGCCCCATCTTTCAGCAGAGATAATGGTCCTAGTATTTATGGAAATGGCATTGGCCCTATCAATGATAATGGAGCTTGGTTACTTTGGAATATATGTAGGAAATTTAAGAGTATTTCAGGATACAAATGTACCTATAAATATAAGCTTTGAGCCAGAATGGGCAAGCATGCTATCAACTTCTTTACCATATATAACTAAATTCCCTTGGATGGTAATTTCACCAGCATTAACATTCTTTATAAGTATATTTGGATTTAATCTTTTTGGAGAAGGTCTTAGAGAAAAACTTCAAGGAAAAAATTCTAAAGTTGGGATAAGAAATATTCCTAAGAAGGTTTATAAACCTATAGCAGCATTTATGGCAGCAATATTAATAGTAGGTATATTTAATTTTGGAGTTAATACTTATAAAACTGGAAAGGCTAAAAAACAACTTTCATCTATTATGGATTGGGAGTTTAAGGATCAGGTAGTTATAGGAAGTGAAGAAGCGGATTATACAGCTAATAATCTTAAAAATTCCCTACAAGAAATAGGATTAAGTCCAGTAGGAGAAGATTATATAAGTAAATATGATATCCATAAGTTAAAAGTTATAGATAGTTACTCTTTTGAAGTAGATTCAGATAGTTTAGTATTAGGAAAAGATTTTTCTGTCATTTCAAATAAAGACTTTTCCATAGAAGGAAAAGTTTATAAAGATGAGGCGCTAGACTTATTTACTATAAAAGATTTTAGCATATTTGATGGAAAGTTATTGGTTTTAGATGAGGATGTTTATTCGAGAGAAACTATAGCAGATTTTTCAAACATAATTAAAGAAAAGTCAAAGGCTTTAGGGGTAATAGATGTAATATCAAAAAATGAAAAATTACCGAATTCTATTACTGGAGAAGAAAGTAAGGATAACGTGATATATTTAACTAAGGATTCAGGAGAAAAGCTAAAACATGATAGTAATGTTTCCATATCTATAAAAACTAAAACTTTAGAAGGCTCTGGAAAAAATGTTTTAGCAATGATTCCAGGAAGTAATAAAAATCTTTCTGAGCAGGTAATAATTATTAGCATGGGTTATAATTATTTAGCTTCTGATAAGGAGTCCTCAGCTAAAAAGATGGACATGATGTTAGAGATAGCTAAAAGATTATATGATAATAAAGAGAATCAAGGAAGAAGTATAATGTTTGCCTTTTGGGATGGTAATTTAACAGAAGAATATTCTGGAGTAAAGAAGTATGTGGCAAAACCAGCTAAGTCACTAGAATTTGCAAATATTAATGTTGATTTAACCAATATGGATGTAAAAGGAGATACACTAACCTTTGATGAAGCCCAGGTTCCAGTAACTAAGTATTCTTCATGGGGTTTTAATCATCAATTCCAATTAAATCTTAAGGGGAAAGGATTTAATATTAATCAATATGTAAATAAGAAAAAGGTAGCTGAAATTGTTAAAAATCCTAATTCTCAGCAGGTAATGTATTATGTGGGGGCAGTGCCTACAATATCAATGTTAGGCAGTGAAGAAAATAATACAAAGAAGAATCTTATAGAGAAAAAATTTGTGGATGTATTAGTATCTTCAATTTCGAAAACAAATTATTAGTTGGGGGTGAGAACATGGAGAATAATTCAGCACTTAATATAAAAGATTTAAGGGTATCCTTTAGAAATAATGGAGGATTTCTTCAAGTAATAAGAGGGGTAGATATAGAACTTAATGAAGGAGAAATACTTGGAATATTAGGAGAATCAGGTAGTGGAAAGACAGTAACTGCTTCTACTATATTAAGGTTAATAGAGGATGATACCTATAGAATAGATTCAGGAAGCATAGTGTTTAATAATAAAGAACTTATTGGGTTAAATGATAAAGAGATGAGAGATATAAGAGGAAAAAAGATATCTTATGTTTTTCAAGACCCAACTGGCGCATTAAATCCTTATAAGAGTATAGGAAAGCAGTTAAAAGAGGTGCTAAAGGTTCATGGAGAAAGCTTTAGTAAGGAGAAAATTATCCAAGGATTAAAAAAAGTTGGAATTGATAATGGAGAGGTTATCTATAATATGTATCCATGGCAGTTAAGCGGAGGTCTTTGTCAAAGAGTTGTTATAGCCATGAGCACCTTATGTTCTCCAGAAATAATTATTGCAGATGAACCTACGGCAGCTATTGATGCTTCTCTTCAAAAAAAGGTATTAGATTTATTTAAGGATATACACAAAAAGAATAATACTTCTATTATAATAATAACCCATGATTTTGATGTGGTTAAATATACATGTAGTAAAGTGGTTATAATGTATGGGGGATTGGTTATGGAAGAAGGAAAAACAGAAGAGGTTTTAAAATCTCCTAAACATCCTTATACTAAGGAATTAATTAAGTGTGTTGAGTCACTAAATAAAAATGATAAAGACTTATACTCTCTTGATGGTAAAGCTCCATCGCCAGAGGAATTTAAGAATCAATGTCCTTTTTATGATAGATGTAAGTATAGAAATGATAAGTGCTTAGAAAAGATACCAGATTTTAAAATAGTAGGGAATAGAAAGTTCAGATGTGTTTTAGAGAAGGTTGGTGAAGATTTTGAATAAAGATGTACTTATAGAAGTTAAAAATCTTTCTAAGCATTATGTAGTAAAGAAAAATATTTTCTCTAAAAGCACTGTAATTAAAGCTGTTGATAATATAAGCTTTAATATTAAAAAAGGTGAGGCTTTAGGGTTAATAGGAGAAAGTGGATGTGGAAAAACTACTACAGCTTCTTTAATCCTAAATCTTGTAAAAGCTGATGAAGGAAGTATATTTTATAAAGAAAAAAATCTAATAGACTTAAAAGAATATGAGATGAGAAATTTAAGAAAAGAACTTCAAATAATTTTTCAACATAATCAAGGGGCTTTAGATCCAAAGAGGACAATAGAAGAATTACTAAAAGAACCACTGAAACTTCATAAAGTTGTTGATAACAACAAATTGGATCAGGAAGTTAAAAGACTTTTGGATTTAGTAGAAATGGCTGAAAGTACTAAGAAAAAACTTCCCTATGAATTAAGTGGAGGTCAAAGACAAAGAATAGGTATTGCTAGAGCAATCTCAACAAGGCCAAGTTTCATCGTTTGTGATGAACCTGTTTCTGCTCTAGATGTTTCTATTCAAGGACAAATATTAAATCTATTAATGAATTTAAGAAAAGAATTGAATCTGACATATCTATTTATATCTCATGATCTTAAAGTTGTTAAACATATATGTGATAGAATAGGAGTTATGTATAAGGGCGGCTTAATGGAAATTGAGGAAACCTCAAAGATTTTAAATAATCCTAAGGAAGAATATACAAAATCTTTAGTAAGCTCTCAACTTTTATAACTTTATAACTATTTATTTTAATTTGGATAGGAATTAGTATTTAATTAAAAAATGTGCTATATTGTAAGTATTAATTGGGGAAAATTATAGAAGTATTAAAAATAACGAGGTGATAAAATGAACATAACATTAAAAGGATTTACCTGCCAAGAAGCAGATTTAGTTATAATACCGCTTTTTGAAGAGAAGGCAGAGGTACATCATGAAGAAACTAATAATTATATACAAAGTATGAAATCTAAAGGTCAATTTAAAGGTGCTAAAGGCGAGATTTTTAGTTTTATTAGAAAAACTAATAGCAGTCTTCAAGATGCTGTTATTGTGGGGCTAGGAAAAGAAAAAGAGCTAAATGAAGAAGTTGTAAGAGTAGCTTTAGCTAGTGGGGTTAAAAAGGCAAAGGAATTAAAATGCAAAAAGATATTTGTAAGATTGCCACTAAATGAGGAAATCAGTCCATATGATACTACTAGAGCAGTAGTAGAAGGTTTAGGATTAGGTTCTTACTCTTTTGATAAATATAAAAGTGACAACAAAACTGAATGTTTAACATTTTCTATAGGAGGCTCTTTAATAAATGAAGAAAATTCAAGTCAGATTAAAGAAGCTTTAGAAGAAGGGTCGCTTTTAGTTGAAGCTACTATTATCGCTAGAGATTTAGTTAATGAACCATCAAATGTTATATATCCTGAAACTTTAGCAAAGGCTGCTAAAGAGGTTGGAGAAAAGTATGGATTTGAGGTTGAAGTTAAAGAAGAAAAAGAAATAAAAGCTTTAGGTATGGAAGCATTTTTACAAGTTGCTAAAGCATCAGCAAATAAACCTAGATTAATAGTTATGAGATACTTTGGAAACAAAGAAGATAAGGATAATATATTCGGACTTGTAGGTAAGGGACTAACTTATGATTCAGGCGGATACTCTATTAAACCTAATGATGGTATGGTAACTATGAAATCAGATATGGGTGGTTCAGCCGCTGTTATAGGAGCTTTAGCTGCTATCTCAAAAAGCAAGCTTAAAATAAATGTAGTTGGAGTAGTTGCAGCCTGCGAAAACTTAATATCTGGAGATGCATATAAACCAGGAGAAATAATAGGTTCTATGGCTGGAAAGAAAATTGAGGTATTAAACACAGATGCAGAAGGAAGATTAACTTTAGCTGATGCAGTAACTTATATTATAAGAGAAGAAAAAGCTAAAGAAGTTATAGATTTAGCAACTTTAACTGGCGCTGCTTTAGTAGCATTAGGTGGAACAACTACAGCTGTGATCACTAACAATCAAGAGTTTTATAAAGAGTTAGAAGAGGCATCTAAATACACTGGGGAAAGAGTATGGAACTTACCAAGCTTCCCAGAATATAAGAAGCTTATAAAGTCAGATATAGCTGATCTAAAGAACACTGGTGGAAGAATGGCTGGTACTATAACAGCAGGATTATTTATAGGCGAATTTGTAGAAGATAAACCATGGTTACACATGGATATAGCTGGAACAGCATGGTGTGATTCACCTAGAGAATATTCTCAAAAAGGTGGTACAGGAGAACCAGTAAGAACTATATATGAATTAATCAAAAGAAGAAGTACAGAGAAAAAATAATTTTTTATAAACATGGTAGCTTTTTTGTAGTTACCATGTTCTTTTTAGTTATTAACTGTTATAATGAATGTGGAAAAAAGAGAGGAGGTAGTTATTATGATAAACATATATAGAACTACTAATGAAACTAATACAACCCTAAGAGCCTTAGAAAATATAGAACCAGGATGCTGGATTAATGTGGTAGCTCCCACGGAGCAAGAAATAATACTATTGGCTAAGAAAACTGGGGTACCTCTTGAATTTTTTAAGGCGCCTCTAGATGATGAGGAGACTTCAAGAATTGATATAATAGATAATAATATTTTAGTTATAGTGGATATACCTTTTACGGAGATGGAAGATAATTCTCTAACCTATGATACTTATCCATTAGGAATAATTCATACAGAAAAAGAAATCATAACAGTTTGTTTAAAGAATTCAAAAATATTAACTGATTTTGCTAAAGGTGATATTAGAAGTTTTTATACCTTTAAGAGATCTAGATTTATACTTCAAATATTAAATAGAATATCAACATATTATTTACTTTACTTAAGACAAATAGATAAAAAGAGTGTAATGGTAGAAAAGAAACTCCATAAATCCATGAAAAATAAAGAACTTATTCAGTTATTATCTTTAGAGAAGTCATTGGTTTACTTCTCAACTTCATTAAAGTCTAATGAAATAACTCTAGAAAAAATGCTTAAGATGCAGATCATGCAAAAGTATCCTGAGGATAATGATGTTTTAGAGGATGTTATTATAGAAAATAAACAGGCAATAGAGATGTCAGGTATATATAGTGATATATTAGCAGGAACCATGGATGCATTTGCATCAGTAATTGCTAATAATCTTAACATAGTTATGAAGGTGTTAGCCTCTGTAACAATAGTAATGTCAATACCTAATATGATATCAGGAATATTTGGGATGAACGTAGGGGGGAATCCTCTTCTAGAAAGTCCATATGGTCTTTTATCTGTGGTGTTGTTTATTGTTCTTCTATGCGTAGGTTCAACTTTATACTTAAAGAAAAAAGATATGTTTTAATAAAAAAAGAGGCTTGGCCTCTTTTTATTTTTGTATGTTAAATTGTTTTTCAAGATGTATATATTTATTATTTAAATAATAACCTAGGTAGCCGCCAATAATGCCCAGTATAAATGCAGCTAGTCCACCTAAGATATAGACTATGACAACAATCATAGTGTTATGAAATCTAATTGTTAAAGCAGAGGTAACTAATAAGGAAAATACTACAGAGTATAAAGGGTAAAAACCGATACTTATAATTTTTTGCTTATCTTTTCCATATCCCTTAAACATTAAATAACTAGTCAAATCAGTAAAAATTCCAGAAAGAATTATTGCTAAAGTCATTAGTGGACTAAATACAGACAGAATAAGACCTAATACTATAGATAAAGTAGTTAAAGTTCCAATATCACTACATCTAAGAATAAGTAAATATAAAAGAATACTAAAATAAAGTGACATAAAAAGTATTTTGATTATTTGTGAACCACCTAAAAGGTAGCTAACTGAGTAAATTACTCCACCACCAACTATGAGTAGTGCTATGGTTATGGCAATTAGTGTAAGCTTTTGCGCTTGATTTTTCATTAATACCTCCCAATTAAGAATTATTATTACTTATACTTTAAAGAAATTATTGCTTTATGTCAAAGTATTTATTAAGGAATTCAAGGCTGTATTTAACTATGATATACTTTATAGGTAGAGAAGATTTTAATTATATAAGAGGAGGAGAACTTATGAGAAACAAAATAGCATTTTTTGATATTGATGGAACATTAGTTGAACATAAAGAAAATGTTTTAATAATGCCAGAAAGTACAAAACTAGCTATAAAAAAATTCAGAGAAAAAGGAAATTTAGCTTTTATATGCAGTGGAAGACAAATAAGATTTATAAATGATAAATTTGGAACAGATATGTTTGATGGTTATATATCTGGAAATGGAACAGAGATATTTTTTAAGGGAGAGAAGGTTTATGGGAAAAATCTATCTCAAGATACATTAATATCTCTTATGAAATCCTTTGATGAGCTTGATGTATCATGTAACTTTAGCGGAGGACATCAAGGATATTCTTATAAGATGGATAGAAGAAGAATTGATAGATATAATTCACAATTTCCAGGTGAAGCATATATTTTAGAAGAGTGGAAGTTAGAAGATGTAGAGGCAAGTTCTTTAGATATATTTTATAAGGATGATTCAGTATTAGAAAAATGCCGTGAATATTTTAAGGACATGCTAATCTTCAATGCACATGGAGCAGATATGTCAGCAGACGTATCTCTTAAAGACTGGGGAAAAGCTGAAGCTATAGAGTATATAACTAAACATTTAGAAATACCTATGGAAAACACCTATGCCTTTGGAGATGGACATAATGACGTAGAAATGATAAAGAAGGTAAACACAGGAATAGCAATGGGAAATGCAGTAGAAGAACTTAAGGAAGTAGCTGACTACATAACTTCAAATATATTTGATGATGGAATTTATAATGCTATGAAGGTTTTTGAATTAATATAGCAACTAATAATAAAATAAAAAAGAGAAATAGCTAAAATATAAAGCTATTTCTCTTATTATTTTCAGGTTGTGTTATTAGAAATCCGCTTGCCCTGTAGTTCTTGGGAATGGTATTACGTCTCTTATGTTAGACATTCCTGTTATATACATTATAAGTCTTTCGAAACCTAAACCAAATCCAGCATGAGGAGTTTCACCGTATTTTCTAAGTTCTAAATACCACCAGTAATCTTCCTCGTGTAAATTAAGTTCAGACATTCTCTTCTTAAGAGCTTCTAATCTTTCTTCTCTTTGAGAACCACCTATTATTTCTCCTATTCCAGGAACTAAACAGTCCATAGCTGCAACAGTTTTTCCATCATCATTAAGTCTCATGTAGAAGGCTTTTATTTCTTTAGGATAATCTGTTACAAATACAGGTCTCTTGAAGATTTCTTCAGTTAAATATCTTTCATGTTCAGTTTGAAGATCTATTCCCCACTTAACTGGGTATTCAAATTTCTTATCAGATTTTTGTAGTAATTCTACAGCTTCTGTGTAAGTTACTTTTCCAAAATCAGAATTTACAACATGATTTAATCTTTCTAATAAACCTTTATCTATAAATTGATTAAAGAATTCAATTTCTTCTGGACATTCATTCATTACGTAGCTAATAACATACTTAAGCATATCTTCAGCAAGTTCCATATCATCTTTAAGGTCTGCAAAAGATATTTCTGGTTCAATCATCCAGAACTCTGCTGCATGTCTTGCAGTGTTAGAGTTTTCTGCTCTAAAAGTTGGTCCAAAGGTATATATATTTCTAAAAGCTAAAGCATAAGCTTCGCCATTTAATTGACCTGATACTGTAAGATTAGATTCTTTTCCGAAGAAGTCACCTGAGTAATCTATTTTACCTTCTTCTGTCTTAGGTACGTTATGTAAATCTAAAGTAGTGACTTTAAACATTTCTCCAGCACCTTCAGCATCAGAACCAGTTATTATTGGTGTGTGAGTGTATACAAAGTTTCTTTCTTGGAAGAACTTGTGTATAGCATAAGCTGCTACAGAACGAACTCTAAATACAGCCGAAAAAGCATTACTTCTAGGTCTTAAATGAGCTATAGTTCTTAGGTACTCAAACGTGTGTCTTTTCTTTTGTAGTGGATAATCAGAAGAACTCATACCCTCAATCGTTATCACTTCAGCTTGAATTTCAAAAGGTTGTTTAGCCTCTGGTGTTTCTATTAAGGTACCGGTAACGGATATTGATGAACTTATAGGTAGTTTTGCTATTTCTTTAAAGTTCTCAAGTTTAGTAGCATCTAAAACTACTTGTAAGTTTTTAAAAAAAGAACCATCATTAAGTTCAATAAAGCCAAATGCATTAGAAGATCTAAGGGTTCTTACCCATCCGCTTACTGTAACCTGCTTGTTAATAAATTCATGTGAATCTCTATATAAAGATTTCACTAAAACATCTTTATTCATAAGGAACCTCCTTAATATTTTAAAATAAAAAAAGCCTTCATCAAAAATGATGAAAGAATAATTTCCAAATTATAATAAACTCATAATGATTCTACCGCAAAAATTTAATATTTGCAAACATTATCTCATAATAATGTATATGGACATACAGTTATTTTAAGGAGGGAGAGGATATTGACGAATCAAGATATTGTACAGGAGTTATTAAAGGAAGTAGAACTTATAAAAGCAATGCTAATGGTTGCTCCTGATTCTAGGGAAGTAATCATGGAGTTATTAGAAATGAGATTAAGTGATCTTGAAGAAATGAAGAATAAAATATAGACAAAAAATAGAGAATTGATATAAGGTATCAATTCTCTATAATCCATTTATTCATTTCCAGTTTCAAAGGTATATATAAGCTGAGAAGGGAATTTTAATATTTCCATATCTTTAATAATACGCTTATATTCATAAGGAACTTCTTTAAACTTTACTGTAGGTTTACTGCCATTTTCAAGTTCAAGTATTGCATAAGTTGCATTAGGATTGCCTATTTTAGGTTTTCCAACAGAACCACCATTTATAAATAACTTATCTCCAAACTCTTTATAGGATGGGATGTGAGTATGAGCACACACTAGAATGTCTCCATCAAAAGTTTCCATAATCTCTTTGGTGTTTTCACCATCTTGTAATAGATATTCATTTATTTTTCTTGGACTTCCATGTACAAAAGTTATTTTCTTGCCTTCAAATTCCATACTCATAGATAAAGGTAGATTATTTAAATAGTGTCTATTGGAGGCCCTAAGTTCATCTACAGTCCAAGGAAGTGAAAATGAATTTATTGAGGTGTTTCTTATATAACTATATTCATTGTCTACTACAGAAGCATCATAGTTTCCTTTTAGACAAGGAATCCTTTTTCTTTTCATTAAAGCTATAACCTCGTTAGGATGAGGACCATACCCCACAAGATCTCCTAAACACATTATAAAATCTATATTTTCGCTATCAATTTCTTCTAAAACTTTCATTAGTGCATAAATATTCCCATGTATATCGGATATAACTGCTATTCTCATTTATATTAATCCTCCTAATCTAGCTAATAATATTATTATAACACCCAGTCAGGTTTATAATGACAAAATATTATGTGTTTTTGATTTTTATTTGATGTAGTAGTAATATTGAGGTAGTAAATATTTAAGGAGGAAAATCCATGAAAGATGGTAGATTAAAAAAGATTCTTATAGAGATGAATGCTGAAGGTTTAGAGCAGATGGTAATTTCATCACCAGCAGCTATATTTTATTTAACTGGTAAGTGGTTTGAGCCAGGAGAAAGAATGATTGCTCTTTACGTTAGTACAAAATCATCACCTAAACTTATTATAAATGAATTGTTTCCAGTTAATGAGGATTTAGGTTTAGATATAGTTTGGTATAAGGATATAGAAAATCCTGTACTTCTATTAAGTAAATTTATTGATAAAAATAGCGCAGTTGGAATAGATAAGAATTGGCCAGCTCATTTTTTAATTAAGCTTATGGAACTAGGTGGAGGTAAAGCATTTGTTAATGGTTCCTTAATCATAGATAAGGCTAGAGCAGTTAAGGACTTAGAAGAAATTGAATTAATGAGAAAAGCAAGTGAACTTAATGATAGAGCTATGAAAGAGATATGGAGAAGTGTAGGGGAAGTAAAAACAGAAAAAGAAATGTGTAGTCTTTTAGGAGAACTTTATGAAAAAGAAGGTGCAGATGGATTTTCATTTTCTCCAATTATAGCTTATGGAGCTAATGCTGCTGATCCGCATCATGAACCTGATAGATCCTTTTTAAAGAAAGGGGAAGGGGTTGTAATAGATATAGGGTGCTTATATAACCATTATTGTTCTGACATGACTAGAACAGTATTTTATGGAGAACCAAGCGTTAAGGGAAGAGAAGTATATAACATAGTAAAAGAGGCAAATGAAAAAGGCATCAAGGCTGTAAAGCCAGGAGCACTTTTCAGTGAGGTAGATAGAGGTGCTAGAAGTACAATTGAATCTTATGGATATGGACAATACTTCACACATAGAACAGGACATTCAATAGGTATAGAAGTTCATGATTACGGTGATGTTAGCTCCGTAAACAATGATAAGTTACAAGTAGGAAATATATTTTCAGTAGAACCAGGTATATATTTAACTGGAGATGTAGGCGTGAGAATAGAAGATTTAGTTTTAGTAACTGAAAATGGGGTAGAAGTTTTAAATAAGGTTACTAAGGAACTCGTGGTTTTATAAACCTTATTACTGTAGAGGCTTCTCTTCAAGCCTCATTAAAGTCATTCTTCTTAAAAAGTTAAACACCTTATTGCTGTAGAGGCTTCTTCTCAAGCCTCATTAAAGTCATTCTTCTTAAAAAGTTAAACACCTTATTACTGTAGGAGATTCCGCAGGAATGCTCCATTAAATTCATTTTGATTGATAATTATGTTTAATAAAAAGTTAAACACCTTATTACTGTAGAGGCTTCTCTTCAAGCCTCATTAAAGTCATTCTTCTTAAAAAGTTAAAAAGTTAAAAATTCCTATGTAAAAATACGGCGTCTCATTTATGAGACGCCAGTATTTTTACCTATAAATTTAGAAAACAAAAAGCTACTACAAAATTGTAATAGCTTATAATTGGCTGCCAGAGTAGGATTCGAACCCACACGTGCAGAGTCAGAGTCTGCTGTCCTACCCTTAGACGATCTGGCATTAAATTTCCACATAAAAATATTATAAATTCATATGTGGAAAATTGCAAATGTTTTAAATTGTTTTTATTATATTATTCATTAAAGTTATAAATTTACTTTTTACATTTTCAGATGTTTCCATAACTTCTTCATGACTTAATGGTTGATCTAATATACCAGCAGCCATATTTGTCATACATGATATTCCTAAAACCTTCATACCTTGATGCTTAGCAACTATAACTTCAGGAGCTGTTGACATTCCAGCAGCATCTCCACCAATTATTCTAATCATTCTAATTTCAGCAGGAGTTTCATAAGTTGGACCACTCATCATACAATAAACTCCTTCTTTAAGATCTATTCCTAAGTCAGTAGCTATTTGTTTAACTGTATTTCTTAAGTCTACATCATAGGCAGAAGACATATCTGGGAATCTAGTTCCGAAATCTTTAAGATTTCTTCCGATTAAAGGATTATCTCCAGATAGATTAATGTGATCTGTGATTAACATTAAATCTCCAGGAGTAAAGGATGTATTAACAGCACCAGCAGCATTTGTAACAATCAATTTTTTTACTGATAATAAATGCATTACTCTTACTGGAAAAGTAACATCGTGCATCTTATAACCTTCATAAAAGTGGAATCTTCCTTGCATAGCTAATACGTCTTTACCTTGAAGTTTTCCTATTACTAGTCTTCCAGCATGACCTTCTACTGTTGAAACAGGAAAGTGAGGTATATCATTGTAGTCATAGTATTCAGCATCTTCTATATCGTCAGCTATTGCACCGAGTCCTGAACCAAGAATAAGACCAATTTCAGGTTTATATTTACTTTTTGATAATATATATTCAGCGGCTTCCTTTATTCTTAAATCTAAATCCATCTTAACATCTCCCTATTATTTTAAAATTTCACCAAGGAAACTATCCCCGTTTATTATTTTTTCACTATTAAAGATATCACAAATAGTTTGCCCCATATTGAAGAATCCTACTTTAGTTCCTAAATTATAGCCTTTTTTAAGTGGTTCTCCATAAGCTAAGAAAGGTACATATTCTCTGGTGTGGTCTGTTCCAGGATATGTTGGGTCACATCCATGGTCTGCTGTTATAAATAGTATATCATCAGATTCCATGTTTTGCATGATTTCCTTAAGTCTAACATCGAAATCTTCTAGACCTTTACCATAAGACTTAGGGTCATTTCTATGTCCCCATTTCATATCAAAATCAACTAAGTTAGTGAAAATAAGCCCCTCTTTTTCAGTTTTCATATAATCAAGGGTTTTATCTACGCCATCCATATTATCTTTTGTATGAACAGCAGAGTAGATACCTTTACCAGAGAAGATATCTTCAATTTTACCTACAGCCATTACTTTAACTCCAGCTTCTTGTAACTTATCTAAAGCAGTAGCATGAGGTGGTAGTAGGGCATAGTCTTTCCTGTTTGAAGTTCTGCTAAAGTTTCCAGGTTCGCCTAGATATGGTCTAGCAATAACACGAGCTACAGCATTATCACCAGTAAGCATTTCTCTAGCGATTTCACAATATTTATATAGTTCTTCAATAGGAATTATATCTTCATGAGCAGCTATTTGAAAAACAGAATCAGCAGAAGTATAAACTATTAGTGCGCCAGTTTTTAACTGCTCTTCTCCTAATTCATCTAATATTTCTGTACCAGAAGCAGGTTTATTACCTATTACTTTTCTACCTGTCTTTTCTTCAAATTCTTTAATGATTTCAGGTGGAAATCCATTTGGATAAGTAGGTAATGGGATTTCAGATTTTACTCCAACCATTTCCCAATGACCTGTTACAGTGTCCTTGCCATTAGAAGCTTCATAGAATTTGCCATAGCAGCCTAAAGGATTACTTACTTTATTTATATTTTGTATTCCTTCAATTAAGCCTAGTCCTATAGATTCCATGTTAGGAAGCTTTAAGCCACCATTAAATTTAGCCACATGACCTATGGTATCTGCACCTACATCGCCATATTTATCAGCATCTGGAAGTGCTCCCATTCCTACGCTGTCTAGGATTATTAGAATAACTCTTTTTATCATAAAATACCTCCGTAAGTTTTTATTTTTTTTATGGAAACGCTTTACTGTTTTTCTAAAAAGAAAAGAGAATAAATCTCTATTTTTTTATTAGCTTCTCTGATCCTTTTAAAATTAAAGTTGGTGTTAGAGTAATTTTTTTCTCTTCTTTATTATTATATTCAGAATTTAGAAATTCTAATAGTAAACTCATACCAATTTCACCTAATTCGGTGCTTGGCCCATCTACATAACTTATATTTAGCCCCAATATATTAAAAATATCAACTTTATCAAAAGCAATTAAAGAAATGTCTTCAGGGGTTTTAAGATTATGTTCTGACAAGGCTTTAAGAGCACCTACTGTCATTTGATTTGATGAAGTGAATATAGCTGTAGGTTTATCTTTCATTGAAAGTATGTCTTTAGTTAAATTATAACCAGATTCTAGGCTATAGTCACCATATAATATGTAATTTTTGTTTATGGAGATATTGTTTTCTAAAAGTGCTCTTTCATAACCTTCAAGTCTTTCTTGAGCTGTTTTAGAATTCATTCTACCTGTAATTATGGCTATTTTTTTGTGATGTTCTCTAATTAAAGCATTTACAGCATCGTAGCTTCCTTGAATGTTGTCCACAAATATACCGCTAAAGTTAGAATATTTTAAATGACCATCTATTAAAACTACTGGAATACCTAAGTTTTCTAGATTTTTAATGCATTCAGCATTTCTATCATCTTCAGAAGAAGTTGGTGTAATTAATATTCCTCTAATTCTATGTTCTCTAAGGGCTTGAATGCTTTTAATTTCTCTCTCTACTGATTCATGAGAATCCCATAAAAGTATATTTAATCCGTGCTCTTCTGCCACTTTTGTAATTCCACGTATCATCTCGCCATAAAAGGGATTAGTGATATCAGGAACAATTACTCCTATAGTATTAGTTTGTTTTTTTGATAAACTTCTAGCTATAGCAGATGGTGTATAGTTGTAATCTTTAATGGCTTTAAGTATTTTTTCTTTCGTTTCCTCTTTTACATATCCAGAATTGTTCAAAACTCTTGATACTGTAGCTAAAGAAACTCCTGCTGCCTTAGCTATATCACTAATTGTTGCTGCCATCTAAACTCCTCCTAAGTTTTGACCATGGAAAAATGGTTTTATTTTAAGTTCAATTTACAATAGTTCTATATAAAAATCAATAGATATTATGATATTCCTTAAAAATTAAGTATAATTAAATGGTAACAATTAACCAGCATAAAAAATAATATTTATTGAGGAGAACTTTATGAGGAAGAGAATTTTTAAAATGATTGGATCTTTAATAGTTCTATTGATTTTAACTGAAACCTTTATATTCTCAACAGACTATTTTAATAAACCACAAAAGAGCGATGCTATTATAGTTTTAGGTTGTAAGGTTAATGGAGAAAATCCTACTAGATTTTTATATGAAAGAACTATCTTAGCAAGTAGGCTTTATAAAGAGGGATACTCAGAGTATATAATCCTTTCTGGTGGTAAAGGCGAAGGTGAGAATATATCAGAAGCTGAATGTATGAGAAGAATACTTATAAATGAAGGAATAGATGATGAAAAACTTATATTAGAAGATAAATCTACAAATACTTATGAAAATTTGGTTAATTCAAAGAAGATAATAGAGGATAAAAATTTTAAAGATGTTCTTATTGTATCTAACAAGTTCCATCTTAGAAGAGCAAAGTTAATTAGTGATAAATTAGATTTGAAAGCAAGTTTCTCAGGAATTTTTGTAAAAGATAAGTGGTATACTGAAATTTATGGTGGATTGAGAGAAATATTAGGGTTAATGAAAGATATTTTTAAATAATAAAACAGCTGTATGAAAACAGCTGTTTTATTATTTAAGGGTTATTCATTTAAAAACATTTCTCCTACTTGGACTACATCTCCTGCACCTACAGTTAAAAGAAGATCTTTATCTTTTACTATAGTTTTAACGTAATCTAAAGCTTCTTTATGAGAAGATACATTGGTACACTTTATACCTTTTTCTCTTAAAGCATCACCTAGGATTTTAGAACTTATTTCTCCTAGATCTTTTTCTCTAGCAGCATAGATGTCCATTAATATTACTTCGTCAGCATGGTCGAAGCATTCTGTGAATTCCTTAAATAATGTTTTAGTTCTAGTATAAGTATGTGGTTGAAAAACACAATAGGTTTTATTATGAGGAATTTTAGCTGCTGTGCTTAAGGTAGCTTGTATTTCTACTGGGTGATGAGCATAGTCATCTATTACAGTAACTCCATTTTTAACGCCTTTATATTCAAATCTCTTATGAGCACCCCCAAAGGCTTTTAAACCATTTATGATTGCATCATCTGATAAGTTAAATATTAGACCTACAGCTACTGTTGAAAGGGCATTTAACACATTGTGTCTCCCAGGAACACTTAAAGATAAAGTGAATAATTTAGTACCATTTTTATAAACATCAAATGTTCCACAACCTTTATTATCATAGCTGATGTTTTTAGCTAAAATATCTCCATTGTCAATTCCGTAACCAATAACGTTACATTCAGCTTTAGACATTGCCTTTTTTACTCTCTCATCATCTGCATTACCTATTATATAACCATCTTTTGGTATAATATCTATAAATTTCTCAAAAGTTTCTTGAATATGATTTATATCTCTATAGTAATCTAGATGGTCAGCATCAATATTTAATATTATTCCTATATAAGGATAAAAACTTAAAAATGATTCCTTGTATTCACATGCTTCTGTGATGAAGTATTCGGAATTTCCCACTTTATAATTACCATTTATGATGTCCAATTCTCCACCGACTAAAATTGTTGGATCCAAGTTACCTTCTAATGTAATGTGAGATATCATAGATGTAGTTGTAGTCTTACCGTGTGTTCCAGCTACAGCTACATTATATTTATGACCATTCATTATATGCCCTAAGAACTCAGCTCTATCCATTAAAGGTATATTTCTTGATATGCTCTCTAGTAATTCAGGGTTATCCTTTGGGATAGCAGCTGTATAAACAACTAGGTCAGCATCTTTAATGTTATCACTATTGTGGCCTATGTATACTTCTGCGCCTTTACTTTTTAATGACTCAGTTATCTTAGATGCTTTTGCATCAGAACCAGATACTCTATATCCTCCGTTTAAAAGTACTGCAGCTAAACCACTCATACTTATTCCGCCTATACCTATAAAATGCACTTTCATATGCTTATCCTTTAAAAAATCAAAAGACACTAATATCAACTCCTTTTGTTAACTACATTATTTAATTATATACATTTTTACAGAATTGAACACACCTTTACATGTATTTATATGCAAAATCAATGAAAAAAGTTCGTCTCTGTTTCGTAAGAGTGTTCTTTTTCGTTATTTGGAATAAATTCTTATATGAGAAAGTATTAACATATACCTATGAAAAATAATCACATTAAAAGAAATTTTATATAAATTATGAAATATCCATAATAATTGATTAAATTGTATTGATTAAGGTTATAATATGGAATAAAATATGAATATTAAGAGTGTTTAAGAGAGAGAAAATTCGTTAATTATATTAAAAATTGTAGGTGATTAGTGTGGAAAAATTAAGTAGAAATAGTAGAGTTGTAGCTATTACTAAATCGTTAATAGAAAATCCTAATAAAGTGATAGGACTTAATAAATTTTCGGATTTATTAAATGCTGCTAAGTCGACTATTAGTGAAGATATAGTAATAGTTAGAGAAGTTCTAGAAAAGTTACACATGGGTAGAGTGGAAACTATTTCAGGAGCTGCTGGTGGAATAAGATTTATAAATGGAATCAGTGAAGAAAATAAGGACAACTTTGGAGAACAATTATGTGAGCTTTTAAGAGATCCATCTAGAATTGTTCCAGGTAATTTTATATACATGACAGATCTTATGTATAATCCACAGATTATAGGTAAGGCTGGGGTTATATTATCAGAGTATTTAGGAAAAGAAAAAGTTGATTATGTTGTGACTGTTGAAACTAAGGGTATTCCTTTAGCATATGAAGTTGCTAAAAATTTAGGGGTTGAGCTTGTAATAGCTAGAAGAGATAACAATAAAGTCACAGAAGGACCAACAGTTACCATTAATTATGTTTCTGGAAGTAGTGGCAAGATTCAACAAATGTCTCTTTCTAAAAAGTCATTAAAGAAAGAAAGTAGATGTATTTTTGTAGACGATTTTCTAAAAGGTGGGGGAACTGCAAAAGGAATTAATGATTTGCTTAAGGAGTTTGACTGTGAGCTTGTTGGTATTGGTGTATTAGTTGATCATACTGGTGCTGAAACCAAACTTGTAGAAAACTATTATTCGATTATAGATTTAAAAAATGTAGACAAAAATGGCGTGGTTGATTTACAACCCTCGACTAATAAAAATATATAAATAGAAAAATTAAAATTAAAGTTAAAAAAATATTAATTTTTCTACAAAAAAGAGGATTTTACTAACTTTTATAGAATATTAACTACAATAAACAACTGGAGGTGTAGTGAAGTGCAAATCACAGACGTAAGAATAAGAAAAATAGCTGCTGAAGGCAAAATGAAAGCTATAGTTTCTGTGACCTTTGATAATGAGTTTGTTGTACATGACATTAAAGTTATTGAAGGCCAAAATGGTCTATTTATTGCAATGCCTAGTAGAAAGACTCCGGATGGAGAATTTAAGGATATAGCGCATCCAATAAATACAGATACCAGAGAAAAGATCCAAAACGCTATTTTAGATGAATATGAAAAAGCTAAAGTAGAAGAAATCGTAGAGGAATAATTACGTGTAAAAAAGGAGGCAGTGCTTCCTTTTTTTACTGTGTGTTTTGTTATTGAAAATTCAGAAAATTAGGGATAATTCTAATTATATTTATTAGGTTGAAATACTAGTTTTAATACCCTATAATGTAATAGATGCATTTAGAAATTATTAAAATTTTATTTTAATATGCAAAAATTGTTGAGGTGGAATGGATGTTTAAAAGTGCTTTAATATTAGCAGCAGGACAAGGAAAGCGAATAAAATCAAATCTTCCTAAGGTACTTCATAAAGTATGTGGTAAAGAGATGATTAATCACGTTATAGACACCATGAGAGAAGCAAACATTGAAGATGTAAATATAATTATAGGTAAGGGCGCTGAATTAGTACAAAAAGCTACTGAAAGTAGAAATGTATCATATTCACTACAAGAAGAACAATTAGGTACAGGTCATGCAGTAAAGTGTGCTAAAGAATTCTTGAAGGACAAGGATGGAGTAGTTGCAATATTTACTGGAGACGCACCTCTAATAA
Organism: Clostridium sp. UBA1652; assembly: GCF_002320975.1. Taxonomy (NCBI): domain Bacteria; kingdom Bacillati; phylum Bacillota; class Clostridia; order Eubacteriales; family Clostridiaceae; genus Clostridium; species Clostridium sp. UBA1652. Next base: position 36,520 of record NZ_DCLI01000092.1, on the reverse strand, counting down.
GAAAAGAAACAGTAAAAAAACTTTTAGATAATCATATAGAAAATGGGAATACTGGAACCTTATTAACTTCATTAATACAAGATCCAACAGGATATGGAAGAATAATAAGAAATGGAAATAAAATTGAGAGAATAGTTGAGCATAAGGATTGTAACGAAGATGAGCTTAAGGTAAATGAGATAAATGCAGGTATGTATTGTTTCGATATTAAAGCCCTTTTAGGAGCTTTAGAAAAGTTATCTAATAATAATGCTCAAGGGGAATATTATTTAACAGATGTAATCTCAATATTAAAGTCTGAAGGTAAAAAACTTGGAGCAGTTATTACTGAATTCGACGAGACTCTTGGAGTTAATTCAAGAGCTGAGTTAGCCCAAGCAGAAGTAATTATGAGAAAAGTAATTAATAAAAAACATTTAGATAATGGAGTTACTATAATAGACCCTAGTAATACATATATAGGAGTAGACGTTGTTATTGGACAGGATACAATAATATATCCAGGCAATGTTTTAGAAGGAAAGTCTGAAATAGGTGCGGATTGTGTGCTTTATCCGAATTCTAGAATAGATTCTTCAATTATTGGTAATGAAGTTGAAATACAAAGTTCGGTTATTTTACAAAGTAAAATAGGAGACAATACTACTGTAGGACCTTTTGCCTATGTAAGACCTGAATCAAATATCGGCGATAAAGTTAGAATAGGTGACTTTGTTGAAATAAAGAAATCTACAATTGGAAACAATACTAAGGTATCTCACCTAACATATATAGGAGATGCTGAGGTTGGTGAAAACTGCAACTTTGGTTGTGGAACAGTTGTGGTTAATTATGATGGAAAAAATAAAAATAAAACTATAATTGGAGATAATTCATTTATAGGCTGTAATACAAATTTAGTATCACCTGTTGAGGTGAAAGATAATACTTACATAGCGGCTGGATCTACTATAACTAAAGAAGTTCCAGAAGGTAGCTTGGCTATTGCAAGAGCAAAACAAGTAAATATCGAAGGTTGGGTCAATAAAAAGGGCTTAAAAAAGTAACATAAAACAGCACTTTTTGAAATAAATTGAGGTATTCTAATTAAATAAGGAGGTTTTCTAAAAAATGATTACCCATGGAAGAAATATTAAAATTTTCACTGGAAACTCGCATCCAAAATTAGCCAAAGAAATAGCAGACATATTAGGGGTCCCAGTGGGTAGTGCGAAGGTAGGAACCTTCAGTGATGGAGAAATATCAGTAGATATTAATGAAACAGTAAGAGGGCAAGAGGTTTTTATTATTCAATCAACTAATTCTCCAGTTAATAATAACCTTATGGAATTATTAATAATGATTGATGCTTTAAAAAGAGCTTCAGCAGGTAGAATAACGGCTGTTATTCCTTACTATGGATATGCAAGACAAGATAGAAAAGCAAAATCTAGAGATCCAATAACTGCAAAACTTGTTGCTGATATTTTAACTACAGCAGGAGCTGATAGGGTATTAACAATGGACTTACATGCAGCACAAATACAAGGATACTTCGATATCCCAGTTGATCATTTATTAGGTGCACCTATTTTAGCAAACTATTTTGTTGAACAAGGATTTGATGAGAGAGAAGACGTAGTGGTAGTATCTCCAGATTTAGGTAGTGTAACTAGAGCAAGAAAATTTGCAGATAGATTACATGCGCCAATAGCTATAATTGACAAAAGAAGACCTAAAGCAAATGTTTCAGAAATCATGAACATAATAGGTGATGTTGAAGGTAAAGTTTGCATACTTATCGATGACATGATAGATACAGCTGGAACTATAGCTAATGCTGCAAATGCATTAAAAGATTTAGGTGCTAAAAATGTATATGCATGCTGTACACATGGAGTTCTTTCAGGACCAGCTTTAGATAGAATTAATTCTAGTGCAATTGAAGAATTAGTAATGTTAAATACAATAGAATTACCTGAAAGAGATGACTTACATAAATTCAAATCTTTATCAGTAGCTGCTTTATTTGCAGAAGCAATAAAGAGAATATACGATGAAGAGCCATTAAGCAAATTATTTGAAGTATAAAATCAATCCCCTTAGAAGAAAGTTTCTAAGGGGATTTTTTCTAACATCATTAAATAATTGTAACTTTTATTAAAATCTATATTTAATTATTTTAGCTTGTGGTAAATTAATAATATGAAAGGAGTGTTTTTTATGGAAGGAACAATAGGTAAAATTTTAATTGTCGATGATGATGAGAATATTTGCGAAGTTATAAGAATGTATTTAAATAGTTCAAATTATGATAATAGAATAGTAAACAATGGGAAAGATGTGGAGAATGCTTTTATAGAGTATAAGCCGGATCTAGTACTACTAGATATTATGCTACCTAATATAGATGGTATAGATGTTCTTAAATGGATAAGAAAAGAAAGCGAAGTGCCAGTAATAATGCTTACAGCAAAAGGTGATACTTTTGATAAAGTTTTGGCTTTAGAGCTTGGAGCAGATGATTACATAGTTAAGCCATTTGAACCTAAGGAATTATTAGCTAGGGTAAAGGCTGTAATGAGAAGGTACAACACTGACTCAACAAATAAAGAAGTAATTGATTATAGCGATTTAAATGTTGACGCTAATTCTTATAACGTTCTTTATAGAGGAGAAGAGATAAAAATGCCTCCTAAGGAATTTGAATTATTATATTATTTAGCATCAAATAAAAATAAGGTTTTTACAAGAGAACAGTTATTGTGTGAAGTTTGGGGATATGATTATCCAGGAGATTCTAGAACTGTAGATGTTCATATAAAAAGATTAAGAGAAAAACTTCCAGAGGGTATTAATTGGCAGATAGAAACTGTTTGGGGGGTTGGCTATAAATTCGAGGTGAAATAATTGATGAAGAAAAATAGTTTAGTTTCTAAACTACTTGTGACAGTAACTTTAATTGTAGCATTATCCTTTACAATAATTGCGGCAGTTTTATCTTTTTGGTTTAAAGGATATTATTTTGATCAACGAAAGGACTTGTTAGATAAGCAAGCTCAACGTATATCATCAGCTGTTACAGATTATTATGCAAATAATAAAACAGATTCTGTGAACAATTTAAATTATGCTATTACTAATGTTTCAGATACTTTGTCAATAGACATAATTTTAGTTGATAGTTTAGGATATATTTATAAGGTTTCAAACGATAATTATATCAATATGAAGTATCAACAGATGTATTTATCATCAGAAGAGATTGAACAATTAAAGCAAGGAAATTCTATTGAGGATAGAACTAATTCTAACAAATTTCTAGATGTTTCAGATTATATTTATTATAAGCCAATAATAAGCAATAACTATTATTATGGATTTATTGCAATGGTAACACCTTTGGAGAAAATAAAAGCTCCACTAAATAGGTTCTATTTTATAATTTGGCTATCTGCAATAATAGCAGTAACTGTATCAGCAATTGTCATAAATATGTTAGCACAGAAAATATTAATAGATCCATTGGATGAAATAAATAGAGCAGCAAAAAGACTAGCAAAAGGCGAGGTTGGACAGCGAGTTGATATAAGGTCTAAAGATGAGATGCAGGAACTTGCCGAATCTTTCAATTTTATGGCTGAGTCTTTAGAAAAGGTTGATAATAATAGAAGAGAATTTATATCTAATGTTTCTCATGAACTTAGATCACCTATAACCTCAATAAAGGGATTTATAGCTGGGATTTTAGATGGAGTAATACCTAAAGATAAAGAAAACTATTATCTTAGGATTGTTTATGATGAAATACAAAGACTTACAAGATTAGTAAATGAGCTCTTAGATTTATCAGCAATGGAAGCAGGAAAGATGGAACTTAAAATACGAGAAATTGAGATTAATGATATTATAAAAACTGTAGTCATGAATCTTGAAAGTAAGATTTTGGAGAAGAAGGTTAAAGTTGAAGTTGTTTTTGAAGGAAAAAGAGATTTCGTTTTAGGCGATTTAGATAGGATAATTCAAGTTATAACAAATATTGTTGATAATGCGATAAAGTATGCTAATGAAGGTGGGAACATCAAAATTACTACTAGAAGTAAGGGAAATAAAATCTATATAAGTGTAGCGAATGAAGGTATTGTATTAAAAGATTCAGAGATACATAATATATGGAATAGATTTTATAAGGCTGATAAATCTAGAACTAACAAAATGAGTACAGGGCTTGGATTGTCTATAGTAAGAGAAATAATCACTCAACATGGTCAAGATATATGGGTGGAAAATGAAAAAGATAATTCTGGTGTAGTTTTTACTTTTACACTATCAAAATCTAATTAAAGTGAGGTGCTAAATGTCTAAAGATGAAAAATATTCACATACTTATACTAATAAGAATGATGAAGCACCTATAAGTTTCAAAAGAAATAAAAAGAAGCATACAATACAAGTACTTTCTAAAAGTGCAGCTCTTGTAGCTGTTTCTATAGCAACAGGAATTATTACATCGAATGTGATAGTTGATAAAAAAATTGAGGAATTAGGATTAAATAGTTCAATTAAAAAGGATATTACAGTAGAAGAACAAAACTTAAATTATGTTTATTTATCTGAAATAATATCTAAGGTTGGACCATCTTTAGTTAGCATATCGGACGATACTGATAAATTGAAGAAAAATGGCTATAATCAACAAAATATTACTGGAGTTATTATAGATAATGAGGGGTATATAGTCACAAGCTATAGTTCTATAAAAAGTTTTAGTAACATATATGTTAAACTTTCTTCAGTGGCTTCTAGCACACAAGTGGCTAAGTTAATTGGTTCTTATGAACAATTAGATATAGCAGTTATTAAAATTGAAGGCGGTAATTATCCAGTTAGTAAATTTGCAAATGATAAGGATATAAGAGCAGGAGACAGGGTAGTTTCCCTTGGAAATGCTAGTGCAAATGATTATGTAGGATTTGTTAGCTCTGGAATAATTAATTCAACCAGCTTAACTCTAGATACATCAAGTAGTAGCAAAGAACAAAAGATATTTAAAAGTATCCAGAATAACACAATTGTAAATGAAGAGAATAATGGAGGTCCCCTTTGTAACTTAAATGGTGACATAATAGGGATTAATTCTTTGGACTTTATAGATAAACATTCAAAGTATGGATTAAGTGTTGTAGTTGGAGGAAGCGAGCTAGAATCTATAGTAAGATCTATAATTGATACTGGTAACGCTGAAAAAATGGATTTAGGCTTTATTGGAGGAGCAACTAGTTCATTAAATGAAGAAGGAATTAATGGAATATATGTTGAATGGGTATATCCCGAAAGTAGTGTTGCTAATGCAGGTATAAGACCAACTGACATAATAATAGAGCTAGATAATCAAAAAATAAGAAGTATTGATGATATAGACAATATAATAAAAAAACATAATATTGGGGATAATATCAGCTGTAGAGTATTAAGAGGTGCTGAGAACATGGATTTGGTGCTCACACTTGTAAAATACAAATTAGTTTTATGAGAGACTTTGAATGAAGTCTCTTTATTATTATCTGTGAATATTATATTATAGATATAGTTGATTTTTTATTTTGGAGGATATTTACATGTATTTAATAGTTGGATTAGGTAATCCAGGAGCAGAATATAGAAATACAAGACATAATATTGGATTTAATGCTATAGATTATTTAGGAGAAAAGTATAATATAGAGATTAATAGGAAAAAATTTAAAGGTGAGTATGGGGAAGGTAGGATATCTGGAGAAAAGGTTATACTTTTAAAACCTAGTACTTACATGAATTTAAGTGGAGAGAGTATTAGAGAAGTAGTAGATTTTTATAAGATATCTAATGAACAGGTAATAGTGATATATGATGATATAAGTCTTGAAGTTGGGAGAGTCAGAATAAGAGGAAAGGGTAGCGCTGGTGGGCATAATGGGATAAAGAGCATAGTTGCACACCTAAATAGTGATGTATTCCCAAGAATTAAAATAGGTGTAGGACAACCTAAAGGAGATTTAGTATCTCATGTATTAGGAAAGTTTTCTCAAGAAGAGATGGAGAAATTACAAAAAGTCATAGAAGTATCAGCTTTAGCAACTGAAGAAATAATTAAAAACGACGAAGTTGAAGCTATGAACAAATATAATAGTTTTTCTATTTAGAAGTATTTGAATGGTGGTGTAGTGACATGCGATTAGGGGGGTTAATGGAACCTCTGAAATCCTATAAGGATTTTCAAGGTATTATAAAAAGTATAGAGAAAGATATTTATCCTATAGGAGTATATGGATTAGGAGAATCAGGAAAAAGTTATTTTATTAATGGAATATATGAAACTCAAGATAAGCCACTATTAGTGGTAACACATTCCGATATTGAAGCTAGAAACTTATATGAAGACTTGAATCTTTTTCAACTGGATGTGTTTTATTTACCTGCAAAAGAAGTAGTTTTTTATAATATAGATGCTATTTCAGGAGACTTAAGGTGGGCAAGGCTCAAGGTTATAAAAGAGATGTTAGATAGCAAAAAGAAAATCATAGTAACATCTGTGGATAGTCTTGCTGCTTTGTATACTCCAAAGGAACTATATTTAAAACATTTTATTAAACTAAAAACCTCAGAGGAAGTAAATACAGATGAGCTAGTAAACCTTTTAATTGAAAGTGGTTATGAAAGAGTAGATATAGTAGAAGGAAAAGGGCAGTTCTCATTAAGAGGAGGAATATTAGATATATTTCCACCTCAATATGGAATCCCCTATAGAGTAGAGTTTTTTGGCGATGAGATAGAATCTATAAGAAGCTTTAATATAGAAACGCAAAGAAGTATTTCTAAGGTTAAAGAGATAGAAGTATTTCCTGCTAAAGAGATAATTGTGAATTCAGAAGTCTTAAATAGTGCTGTTGAGGCTATTGAGACAGAGTTTAAAAGTGTTGTAGAAAATAGAAAAGAAGAAAAGGATATAGTAAAGAAATTAACAGGAATAATTAGAAGTAATCTTGAGAGTTTAAAGGAATCTTATAGTTTTGAGACTATTGAGAGTTATTTACCCTTTTTATATGAAAAACCGTGGAATCTATTCCAATATGCTGAAGATTATTTAATTATTATGGACGATACTCAGAGATGTGAAGGTAAATTAGAAAGTTTATATTTTGAGTTTAAAGAGAATTATGAAGGGTTCTTGTATAGAGGAGATATATTACCATCACAAGGGAATTTACTGTTAGGAAAAGATATCCTTCATAGCATGATTGAAAATAGTAAAGTTGTTACTATAGATGCTTTAACTAAAGGAAGAACATTTTTGGCGCCTTTAGATATAAAAAATATTTCCCAAATTACACTTCACAATTATCAAGGTCAATTAGATTTTTTAATTGAAGATATAAAAGATAAAAAACAAAAAGGATATAAAACAGTTATTTTATCAGGTACAAGAAGTAGAGGAGAACGTTTGGTACAAACTCTTAGAGATAGAGGGATAGAGAGTGTATACAAAGATGATATATCTTCTATAGAATTTGGTGAAGTTGTTATAACCTTTGGAAATCTTATAAAAGGTTTTGAATATCCTGACCTTAGAATATGTGTTATATCTGATAAAGAAGTATTTGGAGAGGCTAAAAGAAAACTTACCAAAAGACCTTCTAAACAAAAAGGTATAGGCAAAATAAAAAGTTTTGCTGATTTAAAACCAGGAGATTATGTAGTTCACGTAAATCATGGTATTGGTGTATATAAGGGAATAAAACAAATAGAAGTAGGTGGTCATAAAAGGGATTACTTAGATATACTTTATGACAAAGGTGACAAGTTATATGTTCCTGTAGATCAATTAGATATGATACAAAAGTATATCGGTAGTGAAGGTAAATCTCCTAAGGTAAATAAATTAGGGGGAAATGAGTGGCAAAAAGCTAAAGCTAAGGTTAAAAATTCAATTAATGATATAGCACAAGAATTAGTAAAACTTTATGCTGCAAGATCTACCCTTAAGGGATACAAGTATTCTAAAGATACACAGTGGCAAAATCAATTTGAAGAGGAATTTCCATATGAGGAAACACCTGACCAATTAACATCATTACAAGAGATAAAGAAGGATATGGAATCAGATAAACCTATGGACAGACTTCTTTGCGGTGATGTTGGATATGGGAAAACAGAAGTAGCTATAAGAGCAGCGTTTAAAGCGGTTATGGATGGGAAACAAGTTGCTTTTTTAGTTCCTACAACAATTTTAGCAGATCAACATTATAATAATATGAAGAGAAGGTTTTCGGATTTTCCTATAAAGATTGATATGGTAAGTAGATTTAGAACTGCAAAGCAACAAAAGGAAACCTTAAAGGCTTTAAAAGAAGGAAATGTAGATATATTAATAGGTACTCACAGACTTGTTTCTAAAGATATAGAGTTTAAAGACTTAGGTTTATTAATAGTAGATGAAGAACAGAGATTTGGTGTTACCCAAAAAGAAAAAATTAAAAATGTGAAGAAAAATGTTGATGTATTAACTTTAAGTGCAACTCCAATTCCAAGAACACTTCACATGTCTTTAACTGGAGTAAGAGATATATCTGTTATAGAGACACCTCCTGAGGAGAGATATCCTATTCAGACTTATGTAGTTGAACAAAATGATCAGTTAATCAGAGATGCTATACTTAGAGAAATAAATAGAGAAGGGCAAGTTTTCTTTGTTTATAATAGAGTTGAAGATATATCAAAAATGGCTAAATATATAGCTGATCTTGTGCCGGAAGGCAAGGTGACAATAATTCATGGACAGATGACAGAGAAAGAATTAGAAAAAGAAATGGTTGCTTTCATGAATAGAGAATATGATATACTTTTGTGTACTACAATTATTGAAACAGGAATTGATATCCCAAATGTAAATACCATGATAGTATATGATTCAGATAAAATGGGTTTATCGCAGCTTTATCAGTTAAGAGGAAGAGTTGGAAGAAGTAATAGAATAGCTTATGCTTATTTTACTTATAAAAAGGATAAAGTATTAACTGAGGTGGCAGAAAAGAGATTAAAAGCGTTAAAAGACTTTACAGAATTAGGTTCAGGCTTTAAGATTGCAATGAGAGATTTAGAGATAAGAGGAGCTGGAAACATGATGGGGTCAGCTCAGCATGGTCATATGGCATCAGTTGGATATGATTTATATTGCAGAATGCTTGAAGATACTATAAAGTTAATTAAGGGCGATATAGAACAAGAGCCTATTGAAACAACCGTAGATGTGAAGGTTGATGCTTTTATATCAGGAGAATATATAGAGGATGAGATACAAAAGATATCTATATATAAGAAAATAGCAGCTATAGAAAATCAAGAGGATTATGATGATATTAAAGAAGAACTAGAGGATAGATATTCAGCTATTCCACAACCCGTATATAATTTAATGGATATAGCATATATAAAAAGCAAAGCTAAATCTTTAGGGGTTGAAGAAGTTAAGGAAAAAAATGAAGATATTCATTTCATGTTCCAAAACAGAGATAGGATTAAAAGCTCAGTTTACAAAAGAATACTTGATAATTACAAAAAAGAAGTTTATATACGCTTAGGAGAAAAACCATCTTTTGTGTATAAAGTTAATGAAGCTAAAAATGAAAATATGTTGTTAGATATAAAAGAGTTATTAAATTCATTAACTGAAGATTTAGGATAAAGAAATATTTTCTTATTGTTTTGAATTTGACACATAATATTGTTATACTAAGGTTATGTTTACTTTAACTTATATAATGAAAGGTGAGGGAGAAGTTGAAAAAATTCAGAAAAATATTAGGACTTTTAATAATAGGAGTTATAGGTGTATCTGTAGCTGGATGCAGCATGATACAGAAAACACCAGAGGCTATAAAGAAGACAGTTGTAGCAAAAGTAGGAAGTGAAAAGATAACACTAGGGGATGTAGATCAGCAAATTCAATCTGTAATCACTCAACTTAAAGAACAGTATGGGGATGATTATGAGAACAATGAAACTGCTAAAAGTACTTTAACTGAACAAAGAAAAAGTGCATTAGAGCAATTAGTTCAACAAAAAATTCTATTAAATAAGGCTAATGAACTAGGTGTTGCTCCAACAGAAGATGAATTAAATAAAGCGGTAGATGAGCAGTTAGAACAATATAAGGAATATTATAGTGGTGAAGATAAATTAAACGAAGCTCTTACAGCGTATGGACTTAATATGGATTCACTTAAGAAAATGATTAGAGAAAATGAAATAATGAATAAGGTTTATGATGAGATAACTAAAGATGCAACAGTAACTGAAGATGATGCTAAAGTATACTATGAAGCAAATAAAGCAACTTATACACAAGGTGCTGGAGCTACAGTAGCTCATATATTAGCTAAGTTTAATGATGCTAGTACAGAAGCAACAGCTGAGGAAGATTCTAAAGCTAAGGCAAAAATAGATGAAATAAAGTCTAAGCTTAATGGCGGAGCAAACTTTGAGGAGCTTGCAAAAGCTGAATCAGATGACACTGGCTCAGCAACGTCAGGTGGAAGTTTAGGTCATATTGATTATTCTTCAACTCAATATGTTAAAGAATTTATGGATGGATTTAAGAACTTAAAAGAAGGAGAAGTATCAGCTCCTGTTAAGAGTCAATTTGGATATCATATAATAAAAGTAACTGATGTTCAAAGCGAAGATAAAGTTCAAGAATTTGATGCAGTAAAAGATAAAATAACTCAAACATTAACTCAACAAAAACAAACTGAAGCTTATAATACTAAGTTAGAAGAGTGGAAAAAAGAACTTAACGTTAAATCTTACGAAGATAAACTATAAAATTAATAACAAGAGCTCATTGCAATTATTTGCATGGGCTCTTTAATTATGCCTTTTTTTATATTCCATAATTGACAAAATTCAATGAGCACTGTAAATAAAAATAAATATAACCATTTTTACGTATAAAAATCTCATTTAGAAAAATAATAGTATTGTAAATAAAAAATATAAATATAAATAGGAGGGACGCTAAGGATGAAAGCTACAGGCATAGTTAGAAGAATTGACGATTTAGGTAGAGTAGTTATTCCAAAAGAAATAAGAAGGACTTTGAGAATAAGAGAGGGAGACCCTCTTGAAATTTTCACAGATAGAGAAGGTGGGGTAATATTAAAAAAATATTCTCCTATTGGCGAACTAACAGACTTCTCAAAGGAATACGCAGAATCACTACAACAATCTATAGGTCATATAATACTTATCGCTGACAAGGATGCTTTTATATCAGTTAGTGGTAGTTCAAAGAAAGAATATGTAGAAAAGAAAATATCTAATGATTTAGAAAAAGTCATGGAAGATAGAAAACCAGTTCTATTAGGAGAAGGAGGAGGTAAGGTAATACAACTTTATAATGACGAAGAAGAAGGCAAATATAATTATCAAGTTATATCTCCTATAATTGCTGAGGGAGATGCTATTGGGGCCGTAATCATTCTTTCTAAAGATAGTTCTGAAAAACTAGGAGATTTAGAAATGAAACTTGCAGAAACAGCTGCATCGTTTTTAGGAAAACAAATGGAACAATAGAAAAATTGATTTTATTTATGTTAAAGTAGAATAATACCTCCACCATTGAAATAAAAATTATTAGTAACAGTATCAATGTGGAGGTTTTTATATGAAGAAACAATCCCTTATAAAAGGAAGTATTATTTTAGGCATGGCAGGGATATTAGCAAAGTTTTTAGGAATATTTTTTAGATGGCCATTAATTATGTTAATAGGAGATGAAGGGGTAGGATATTATCAAATGTCATATCCTTTATATATGTTTTTTATAGCAGTAGCATCGGGTGTACCTGTTGCTATATCTAAAATGGTTTCTGAGAATAATGCACTTGGAAATGATAAGGCAGCCTTTGAGATTATAAAGGAAGCCTTTTTGTTAATGATAATTTTAGGGGTTGGTACTAGTTTATTTTTATTCTTTGGAGCGAAACCTCTTATAACATTGTTAAAATGGGAAGATAATGCCTACTACTCTTTAATGGGAATAGCATTTGCACCTATGGCGATGTCTTTTATGACAATATACAGAGGGTTTTTCCAAGGGCTTCAGAATATGACCCCGTCAGCAATATCACAATTAATAGAACAAATCACGAGAATCCTAGTTGGAGTTGGACTAGCTATATTGTTACTTCCTAGAGGAATAGAATACTCCGCAGGTGGAGCAGCATTTGGAGCCACAGCTGGAGGGATATTAGGGGGAGGATACTTATTCTTTAAATATAGAAAGATTAGGAAAGAAAGTGGAGTAAAAAAAGTTAACTTTAATCCAGAGATATTAACAAGACTACTAAAGATATCTATTCCTATATCTCTTGGGGCAACTGTAGGAAGCGTGATGGGCTTAATAGACTCTGTATTAGTGCCACAGAGGTTATTAGAGGCAGGATTTGATAAAAAGGGTGCTACCATATTATATGCACAGTTAACGGGCAAGGCTGCTGTATTAACCAATATACCATTAACCTTATCTGTAGCCTTATGTGCCTCTTTAGTTCCAATCATAGCAGAAAATTTTATTCTTAAAAACAAGAGAGAAGTTGAATCGAAAGTAAACATGTCATTAAAGCTATCTTTTGCAATTGGACTACCGTGTTTTGCAGGATTATTTTTTTTAGCTCAGCCAATAATGCAGATTTTGTTTCCAGGAAAATATGAAGGTTATGAGATATTAAAATATCTTTCTATATCAATACCATTTATTATTTTAGCACAGACAACAACAGCCATATTACAAGGGATAGGGAAATATATATTGCCTGTAATTAATTTATTCATAGGATGTGTTATTAAAATAGTAATAACAAATACCTTGGTTTCTATAAATGAAATAAATATATATGGAGCGGTTATTGCAAGTGTATCTGCATATTTAATATCCTCTATATTAAACTTAATTACATTAAAGACAAGTATGTCAGTCAAAATTCCATTCTATGAGATATTGGTAAAACCAGCATTTGCAACCATCATAATGAGTGTTGGAGTAATGGGAAGTTATATCCCTTTAGCATATATTTTAAAGAGTTCTTCTCTCGCTTGCTTAATTTCAATATTTTTAGGTATTATTATATATATAACATTAATAATTATTTTTGGAGTATTTAATTATGATATTATTAGGAGTAGATTAAATAGAAATACCTAAGTTATAATTTAATATATACAGGGAAAAGAGGAGATTATTTAATGATAACAATAGTTGGATTAGGGCCTGGGGCACCAGAAGCTTTAACATTAGGGACATTAGATGTGCTAGGAAATGGTAATAGAATATTTCTAAGGACGGAAAAGCATCCTACAGTAGAATACTTAAGTAAAAGAAATTTTTTGTTTGAAACCTATGATTCAAAATATGAAGAAGGATCATCTTTTGATGAAGTATACGAAAATATAGCTAAAGATTTAATAGAAGAGCATGATAAAATTGGAGATTTAGTTTATGCAGTGCCAGGGCATCCATTAGTTGCAGAAAAGTCCGTATTTAATATTATAAATATTTGTGAAGAAAGAAATATTGAATACAAGATTATACCAGCAGTAAGCTTTGTTGACGTTATGATGGAGGCATTAAAGATAGATCCAATAGAAGGTTTAAAAATTCTTGATGCCTTTGAACTTGATAGCCAAATTCTTGACAAGAGAATAGGGACCATAATAACTCAAGTATATAACCCGTTTATAGCTTCAGAGGTTAAATTAAAACTTTCTGAGTATTATAATGATGATACTCAGATATTCTTTGTAAGAGCTGCTGGAATTAAGGGTATGGAGAGTATAAGAAAAATACCTTTATACGAATTAGATAGGCAGGAAGATATAGACTATTTGACTTCAATATATATACCAAAAGATTTAGGCAACAAAAAAGATTTTTATGATTTAGTAAACATAATAGAAACTTTAAGAGGTGAGGATGGATGTCCTTGGGATAGAGAACAAACTCATGATAGTCTAAAATCTGCACTAATAGAGGAAAGTTATGAAGTTATAGATGCAATAGAAAGCGAAGATGATGATGCTATTATAGAAGAATTAGGAGATGTGCTTCTTCAAGTAGTTTTTCACGCAAGTATAGGAAAGGAAGAAGAGTTTTTCTCTATAAATGATGTTATAGAAGGAATTTGTAATAAAATGATATACAGACACCCTCATGTATTTGGAGGAGAAAGTATAAATACTTCTAGCAAGGTTTTAGAGAATTGGGATGAACTAAAGAAGAAAGAAAAAGGAATAGATAGTATTACAGAAGAGATGAGAGCTATAGCCAGAAGTCTACCAGCATTAATTAGAGCTAATAAAGTTCAAAAGAAAGCTAAAAAAGTTGGTTTTGACTGGGATGAAGTTGAAGAAGCAATGGATAAAGTAATTGAAGAATTAAATGAAATAAAAGAAGTATATAATGGGCAAAATAAGGAAATAATAATAGAAGAAGTGGGAGATTTAATATTTGCTTGTGTAAATATATGTAGATTCCTTGATATAGACGGAGAACTTGCATTAAATAAAACCACAGAAAAGTTCATTAAAAGATTCTCTTTTATAGAAGAAAAAGCTAAAGAACTCAACAAAGATATGAAAGAAATGTCTTTAGATGAAATGAATAAGTTGTGGGAAGATGCAAAAAAACTAAAAAAGTAGTATAATAGTGAAGGAAAACCGCCTTTTAAGGAGAATATATATATTAAAATAAATAAATGTATTGCTACTTAATCATAAATATGCCTTTTTTGTATTAAATATCTATTATTCTATAGACTAGGTATAAAACTAGGTATATAATATGATAATGTAGTATTGTACATAAAAAAGACTACAGTAATAATTAAATATCTCTATGTTTAAGGAGGATGTAATCGTGAATAAAGCAGAATTAATCACTAGTATTTCAGAAAAAAGCAAACTAACTAAGAAAGATGCAGAAGCAGCTTTAAAGGGATTCATAGAAAGTGTTCAAGAAGCATTAGCTAACGGAGAAAAAGTCCAATTAGTTGGATTTGGAACTTTTGAAACAAGAGAAAGAGCTGCAAGAGAAGGAAGAAATCCTAGAACTAAGGAAACTATCCAAATCCCAGCTTCTACAGTTCCTGTTTTCAAAGCTGGAAAAGAATTTAAAGATACAGTTAGCAAATAGTAGTTTGTGAACCCGAGAATTTCTCGGGTTTTTGTATTATAGGAGGAATTTAATTTTGAGATTAGACAAATATTTAAAGGTTTCTAGAATAATTAAAAGAAGAACAGTTGCAAAGGAAGCTTGTGAAAGTGGAAGAGTTTCTATTAATGGAAAAGTAGCTAAACCATCTACTGACATAAAAGAAGGAGATATTATAGAAATAACTTTTGCAAATAAAAAGTTAAAAGCTAAAATATTGAATGTTTCTGAACATGTAAAAAAAGATGAAGCAAGAGATTTGTATGAGATATTAGAAGGTGAAGAAGATAAAGAATAAAATTATAGACTGAGTACTGACTTCATATAAAGTTAGTATTCGGTCATTTTTTTTATTTTTTATAAATTTTCACATATAAAAGATGACTATAATAGAATATACACTAGATGAAAGTCATATATTCTTATAGAAATATTATGAAGAGGAGAAATTATGGAAAGTAGAAAAGATTTAAATCTTGAAGAAAATAAGAATTCTATACATCTTGAAAATAGAAAAAGATTAGATTTGACAGGGGTAATGGAAGTATTAAGCTTTGATGAAGAAAAAATAGAGCTAAATACGAACGGGGGAATGTTAATTATAAAAGGACAAGGACTTAAAATGAATAAACTTGATGTACAAAATGGGGATGTAATGATAATAGGGTTAGTTTATAGTATAGTATATTCAAGTAAAGAGGCAAAAAAAGAAAAGGAAGCCTTATTAAAAAGGCTTTTTAAGTAGGAGGAGATCATGTTATTACCTACTAGTATCCAATATAATATAGTTTTATTTAGTATATTGGGCGGAATTTTAACTGGAGTATTATTTGATGGATATAGGCTAATAAGAGGAGTTGGGGCTCCTAGGGCTATTGTGATTATAGAAGATGTACTTTTTGGAGGGCTTTGTGGATTAATAGTATTCACCTTTTTGTTATATACAAATTATGCCTTCCTAGGATTATATGTATATATAGGTATTGTATTGGGATTTATAGTGTATATGAAAACCTTAAGCTCATATATATTGAAAGTCGAGAGAAGTAGCGCAAGAAAAGCTGGTAAAGGCTCGAGAGTAATTATAAAAAATTTCATATATATTTGTAAGATAATTATTTATAAAATATTTGAAAAAAGTAAATAAATTTAAAAATAGCTTGAATATATACCTCATTGTATTTAAAATAGAGTATAAGATTCATTATTATTTTAAATCGGGGGAATATGTATGGCAAAACGAATTACCCTTAAAAACATAGTAATAGTTTTTTTGCTTGCTATATTTTGTTTTAGTGTAGTAAGACAAGAAAATGCTATTAAAAAACTAAGTAAACAGGTATCTGAGAGACAGAATAAGCTTGAAGCTTTAGAAAAAGAGAATGAATTACTTCAACAAAAAGTGGATAGTATAAATACAGATGAATTTGCAGAAAAATTGGCACGAGAAAGACTAGGATTAGTTAAAGATGGAGAAAAAGTTGTCAATAATAGTAATGGAAGTTCAAGCTCAAAATAAAGGTTATTATTTTATAACATATATATAATTTTAAGGAGGAGTCTTTTAAACATGACCTTAGTGGCAGGAAACATTTTAGAAGGTACAGTAGTAAACATCACAAACTTTGGCGCATTTGTTGAGGTGGAGGGAAAAACAGGATTAGTTCATATATCAGAAGTAGCTGATTCTTTTGTAAAAGACATTAGACAACATCTAAAAGAACAAGATAAAGTTAAAGTTAAAGTTATTTCAATTGATGATAATGGAAAAATTAGCTTATCTATTAAGCAAGCTAATCCTCAAAAGAAAAGTGTAAAACCAGTAGAAATTGATTGGGTGTCAGATAAAAAGAAGCCATCTCAATCTACTGAAAACTTTGAAGATATTATGTCAAAGTTTTTAAAGGATAGCGAAGAAAGGCTTCAAGACGTTAAGAAAAATCAAGAATTCAAAGGTAGAGGAAGAAAAAATTCAGGTTAAATAGTATTGTTTAAATTAGGCTTCTAGGTGCACTAGAAGCCTTTGTTTATGCCATAATAACATGTGAATTAAATTTTTTGCGAAAAGTGTTGACATAAATCATATCCTAGATTATAATTAATTTTGTTGTCCCGGCTGAATGGCTTAGGACAATATAGGCTGAAGTGGCGGAACTGGCAGACGCACAGGACTTAAAATCCTGCGGTGCTTAAACACCGTACCGGTTCGATTCCGGTCTTCAGCACCAAAAACCTACAATATATTGTAGGTTTTTTTGTTTGTGTTACTATAGAAACTTAATCAATTAGATTCCTTTCATCTGCCTAAATATGATTTATTCCTAAATTCGTATGATATAAATATTCAAATATAATAAAAACACGACAAAAAATTAAATCTTTTCAAAAGAGAAAATAATCTTTGAAAATCCAGTCTTTCTAAGGAATAAAACAACCCACAAGTCTTTAAATATTATCCACAGATTTTTGCTGAGTTTATATAAATAATGTGAATTATAAGTAATTTTGTCCAACGAAAATCATTATGTAGAACACATAATGACACAAATTGCAAAAAAACCTTGCTATAATCTAATTACATTTATTGGAAAAATAGGATGGAGGGGTAGACGTGCAGTATGGACTAGAAGTAGATACTTATAAAAGAATAGAGAACAAGAATAAAAACAAAAAAGATTTAAGAGTTGTATATTCTCCCTTAAAGTTAGGGATATTTTTTTCGGTTGGGATATTACTTAGTAGAATATCCTTGGTGTTAAATCTCTCTACATTAGAAAGTATAGCTCCTTTTGGAATTGCATATATATTAGCACTACAAAGTAGTAAAGATAAAATGTATAAATTATTAGGGTCTTCAGGAGTTATATTAGGGTACCTAACTTTAGTATATAGGGTTGAAGATGTTTCGATGTATATAATAACATCATGTATATTGGTATCCACAGATTTAGTTAATATAAAGATAGGTGGTAAAAGTGAGGGGATAAGAAGAGGGGTTGTTTTATTTCTTTCAATGATGATCTTTAAATATTTTATTGACGGAAATGGGATAATAAGTTCAATTGTTTTATCAGGAGTATTAACAATAATAATCGAAGGTATATCGTATATAGTAAAGTATAGCGTAAGCTGCTTGGAAGAATTTAATACAAATCATATATTTATTTCAGAGGAACTTATAAGCATAAGTATATTAATTTCTTTATCTGTTGCTGGAATAGGGGGAATGTCTATACTTAACATAAGTATAAGAAATATAATTGCCCTTGTATTTATTTTAATTATAGCCTATACATCTCAGGGAGCCTTGGGGGCAGCAATGGGTATAAGTATGGGACTTATAATAGGAATAACCATGGATAAGATGCTGCTTTATGTAACTCTATATGGAGTATGTGGATTGGTGGTTGGAGTATTTAAGGATATAGGAAAAATATTTTCGGCAGTATGTTTTGTGATAATGTATTCTATATTAAATCTCTATGCTCAAGTATTTGATGTATATATGATTGTGGAGGCTTTAATCTCTGTTTTCATATTTTTAGCTATACCAAATACTTTTATAAATAAATTGATGTTAGAAATAGATGCAGAGAAAAAAGAAGATAAGTATACAGAGTTTCACTTGTCAAAAATAAAGGAGGAATTTACAAGAAGATTTAGAGATTTTACGCAACTATTAGGAGATATGTCAGAGGTGATGCAGGGTTTTGGTGATAATAATAAACTGTTATTAAAAAATAAAAGTGCTGCATTAATAGAAAATTTAGCAGATAGAGTTTGTAGTAATTGTGACATGAAATACATGTGTTGGAAAAGGGAACTATATAGTACCTATGGAAGTTTCTCAGAATTAATTAAATCATCAGAAGAAGGTGTTTTAGTATTTCCAGAAGAATTAGAAAAGAAATGTGTAAAAAAACATGCACTTATTAAAAGTACTGAAGAAATAGTAGAAAAGCATATATTAAATGAAATGTGGAAAAAAAGATTAGAGGAAGGAAGGATGCTTTTAGCAAATCATATAGGAAATATGGCGGATACTGTTGATGAGATTTTGACAGACTTAGACAGAGATATGGAACTCTGTGGTGAGTTCGAAAGAAGTTTAAAAAGGACGCTTAACAGAAATAACTTTAAATACCTAGATTTGTTTTGTTATGAAGATAAAAAAGGAAGAATTAACATAAAAATCACTTTAGAAAATTGTCATGGAGCACAGTATTGTGTTAAGGAAGCTTTACCAATAATAAATAAGGTAATAGGAAGACCGATGAGCATAGGAGGGGATGGATGTAGTATTGACCCAAAGAGTAATCAATGTAAGGTGCTGATAGAAGAAACACCTAAATATCATATAGCAAGTTATGTAGCTTTAAGTTGTAAGGAGGGAGAAAAGTACACAGGGGATAGCCATTCTTTCAATAAAACAAAAGATGGTTGTTATATGACCTTAGTTAGTGACGGAATGGGATCAGGACCAGGTGCAGGAGAGGAATCAAAGGCAGCTGTGGAACTTATAGAGAAATTTACTGAAGCGGGATTTAACAATATGACAGCAATAAATGCTGTTAACTCTATAATGAATATGAAATTCGCAGAAGATGAGAAATATGCGACATTAGATATGAATACTGTTGATTTATACTCTGGAGATATAAGTTTTATGAAGATAGGAGCTGTTGCTAGTTTTATAAAGAGTGGAGATAGTGTAGAAGAAATAAGTTCTAAAACATTACCATTTGGAGTGCTAGATAAGGTTGATGTTGATATTATAAATAGGAAGGTTAAGAGCGGAGATATAATAATAACCTTAAGTGATGGTATATTAGAAATAAATAAGGATCAGAGTGGAAGCACTGGATGGCTTGTAAACTATCTACGAGAGTGTAAGTCTACTAATCCTAAAGAGATGGTTCATGATATATTAGAAAAGGCAAAAGAGCTATCTGGAGGCAAAAGTAAAGATGATATGACAGTTGTGGCTTCAAAAGTATATTCTTTATATTAAGTTATTGAATAAAAAACTTGGCTAACACCAGGTTTTTTATTTATGCACCTTGATAAATAGTATTCCTCCACTTAAAAAAACAGTATAAATTAGTTAGTTCACATTATTATATATAGTTGATTTTAATAATTGTAAATGTTAAATTGTAGAAGTATAATAAGATTGATTAATACATTGAGGTGGATTTGAATTTGAAAGATAAGATAATTAAATATATTGAAGATAAAGAGCTTATTAAATCTGGTGATAGGATTTTAGTTGCTCTTTCTGGCGGTCCCGACTCAATTTTTTTGACTAATATTTTAATAGAGATTAGTAAAAACTATAATCTTAAGATAGCAGCTGCACACATAAATCATATGCTTAGAGGAAAAGAAGCAGATGAGGATGAAGCTTATGTTAGAAGTTTTTGTGAAAAAGCTGGTATAGATTATTTTGTAAAAAGAGTTGATATTAATAGGATTGTTAAAGAGCGAGGAATAAGCTCTGAGATGGCTGGTAGAGAAGAAAGGTATAAATTCTTTGAGGAATTAAAAAAAGAACACTCCTATGATAAAATAGCTTTAGCCCATAATTTAAATGATCAGGCAGAGACTATTTTAATGAGGCTTATGAGAGGAACTGGGTTAGAAGGTTTAGTTGGTATAAAAGCTAAACGTGATGATATTTACATAAGACCTATATTGTGTATAGAAAGAAATGAGATAGAGAAATATTGCTTAGAAAAAAATTTAAAGCCAAAAATTGATAAAACTAATTTAGAAAATATATATTCTAGGAATAAGGTAAGATTAGAATTGATACCATATATTAAGGAGAATTTTAATTCTGATATTATAAATACTATTAACAGATTAGGTATACTTTTGAGTAAGGATGAAGAATTTATAAATGAATATGTTGAAAAGAGCTTGGATAAATATTGTGATTTTAAAGATGAACTAAAAATAGGTGAAAAACTATTTTTAGAAAAGGAAGCATTACTTACAAGGACACTAAAATCAGCATTAGTAGTATTTTCAAAAAAACATTTTGATTTTGAAATGAAACATATTTATGATATTATAACATTACAAAGAAATAAAACTGGAACAAGATTATCACTTCCTCATAATTTGGAAGCTGTAAATGTATATAAGAATGTAATAATTAGATTTGTAAATACTTATAATGAAGAGAAAAGTAAAAAAGCAAATATATTGTTGAAAAAGGAAGAGTTGAATAATAATATCATAAGATTTAATGAATATGATATGGAATTTACTGTTTCTAGTAATGAAGGAAATTTGATGTTTTCAGATGATTCCCTTGTAAAATATTTTGATTATGATAAAATATCTAAAAATATAGAAGTGAGGCTCAGAAAAGATGGGGATAGAATGAAGCCATTAGGAATGAGCGGAAGAAAAAAAATAAAAGATATTTTTATAGATTTTAAGATACCTAAAGATAATAGAGATTTTATTCCTATAGTTTGTTTTGATGATGAAATAGCATGGGTTGTTGGAATCAAAACTTCTGAAGAATTTAAAATTAATAAAAGTACAAAAAAAATATTAAAAATTAAATTGATTAGAAAGGAACAGTAAGAATGAGGGACGATGTAAAAGAGATTTTGTTTAGTGAGGAGGCTATCACTAAAAGAGTAAAGGAACTTGCTGATGAGATAAATAAAGATTATAAGGGAAAAGAATTAGTTGTGGTAGGAGTTTTAAAAGGTTCAGTTTTATTTGCATCAGAGCTTATAAAAAACATTGAAATACCATGTGAAATAGACTTTATGGCAGTTTCATCCTATGGCAATTCCACTGAAACATCTGGTGTTGTTAGAATATTAAAGGATTTAGACCATGGAATTGAAGGAAAAAACATCTTAATAGTTGAAGATATAGTAGATACAGGAATAACTTTAAATTACTTGTCTAAGTATTTACAAGGGAGAGGAGCTAATAGTATAAGCATAGCGACACTTCTTAATAAACCAGCTAGAAGAGCAGTTGACGTGGATGTTAAGTATGAAGGTTTTATAGTTCCAGATGAATTTATAGTGGGATATGGTATAGATTATGCTGAGAAGTATAGGAATCTTCCGTTCATAGGCATTCTTGATCCAAAGGTATATAGAAAGTAATATAAGCATATATACCATAATACTATTGATTAGATACAATTAAATGTGATAAAATTTTTAATAACTAGAAAGAGAGGGGGGCCTTGAATGAAAAAATTTTCTGGCACTGCAACTTGGTTAATAATAACTGTTATGGTCATGATAACCTCATTTGCCCTATGGGAAGGCGGTAAAAATAAGGATACAATTCACTATAGTGATTTTAAACAAAGTTATATTAAAGATGAAGTAAAATCAATAAGAGTTAAACAAGATAATATAACAATAGAAGGTACTTTAAATGATGGAAAGGCGTTTGTTGTATACGCGCCATTAACTATTCTTAATGGATTACTTACAGAAAATCCTAAGCAAAATGTAGATATATTATTTGATCAGCCAACAAGTACAAAAGAGTGGGTTCAATTAATCCCTACAGTATTACTTATAGTAGTATTTTTAATTTTCTTATTCATAATAATGCAGCAATCACAAAGCGGAGGCGGAAATAGAGGAGTAATGAATTTTGGCAAAAGTAAAGCTAAAATGGCAGCTCCAGATAAAAAGAAGGTTACGTTTAAAGATGTGGCAGGAGCTGAAGAAGAAAAAGAGGAATTAGCAGAAATAGTTGATTTCTTAAAAGATCCTAAAAAATATACAGATATGGGCGCTAGAATTCCAAAGGGAGTCTTATTAGTTGGACCTCCAGGAACAGGTAAAACTTTATTAGCAAGAGCTATTGCTGGTGAAGCTGGAGTACCTTTCTTAAGCATATCGGGATCTGACTTTGTTGAAATGTTTGTAGGAGTAGGTGCATCTAGAGTTAGAGACTTATTTGAACAAGCAAAAAAGTATCCAGCATGTATAATATTTATTGATGAAATAGATGCTGTAGGTAGACAAAGAGGAGCAGGTCTTGGCGGAGGTCATGATGAAAGAGAACAAACACTTAATCAATTATTAGTTGAAATGGATGGTTTCGGACTTAATGAAGGAATAATAATGATAGCTGCGACTAACAGACCAGACATATTAGATCCAGCATTATTAAGACCAGGTAGATTTGATAGACAAATCATGGTTGGAGCACCTGATGTTAAGGGAAGAGAAGATATATTAAAAGTTCATACAAGAAATAAACCATTATCAGATGATATAAAATTAGATGTTTTAGCAAAAAGAACTCCTGGATTTACTGGAGCCGATATAGAAAATCTTACTAATGAAGCTGCACTGCTTTCAGTAAGAAAATCTAAAAAGAGAATCACCATGGAAGAAATGGAAGAGGCTATAACAAGAGTAATTGCTGGTCCCGAAAAGAAGAGCAGAGTTATTAGTGAACATGATAAAAAACTTACAGCTTATCATGAAGCAGGTCATGCAGTAGTAGCTATGTATTTAGAAAATTCGGATCCAGTTCACCAAATAAGTATAATACCAAGAGGTATGGCAGGTGGATATACAATGCATTTACCTAAGGAAGATAGATCATATACATCAAAATCAAAATTAAAAGATGATATGGTAAGTCTTTTAGGAGGAAGAGTAGCTGAAAAGTTGATTCTTGGAGATATAAGTACTGGAGCTAAAAATGATATTGATAGAGTTTCTAACATAGCAAGAGCAATGGTTATGGAATATGGTATGAGTGATAACTTAGGACCTATAAGCTATGGAACAGATCAAAACGAAGTCTTCTTAGGAAGAGATTTAGGTAGATCTAGAAACTTTAGTGAAGAAATTGGTTCTAGAATAGATAGAGAAATAAAAGAATTAGTAGATGAAGCATATAAGAGAACAGAAAAGTTATTAACAGAAAACATTCATAAGCTTCATGCAGTAGCTTTAGCTCTTCTTGAAAAAGAAAGACTTGAAGCAAATGAATTCCAAGAAGTATTTGCTAATGCATAATTAATATTAAAAAGCCGTATTATATACGGCTTTTTTTATTGATAATCCGTCATAAGGCGAAAAATATCTTTAAAATTGCAATAAAGCTTCAAAAAAATATTTTTAATGATATAATATAGATGAATTATAGAGTGTTTATTAATATAAGAAAGAGGTGTTTACTTATGAAAAGTGATATTGAAATAGCACAAGAAGCCAAAATGCTACCAATAGTTAAAATAGCTCAGGATTTAAATTTAAGTGAGGATGATATAGAGTTATACGGCAAATATAAATGCAAAATTTCCTTAGATATATTAAATAAATCAGATAATAAAGATGGAAAGCTTGTTTTAGTAACAGCGATAAATCCAACTCCAGCAGGGGAAGGGAAGTCTACTGTTACAGTAGGATTGGGTCAAGGGCTTTGTAAATTAGGGCAAAAAGCCGTAATAGCATTAAGAGAACCTTCTTTAGGACCAGTTTTTGGAATAAAAGGCGGGGCAGCTGGTGGTGGATATGCTCAAGTAGTTCCAATGGAAGATATAAATCTTCACTTCACTGGAGATATGCATGCTATAACTTCAGCTAATAATTTACTATCAGCGGCTATAGATAATCATATACATCAAGGTAATGATTTAAGAATAGATTCAAGAAGGATATTATTCAAAAGAGTCATGGACATGAATGATAGAGCTCTAAGGGATATAGTTGTTGGTATGGGCGGAAAAGCCAATGGTTTTGTACGTGAAGATGGTTTTATGATAACTGTTGCCTCAGAAATTATGGCTATACTATGTTTAGCTAAAGATTTAGCTGATCTTAAAGAAAGAATGGGAAATATATTAGTAGCTTATAATTTAGATGGCGATGCTGTTTATGCTAAAGATCTAAATGTACATGGAGCTATGACATTATTAATGAAGGATGCTATTAAACCTAATCTAGTGCAAACTCTAGAAAATACTCCAGCAATAATTCATGGAGGACCTTTTGCTAATATTGCACATGGATGTAATTCTATAATAGCTACTAAAACTGCGTTAAAATTAGGAGATATAGTTGTTACTGAAGCAGGATTTGGGGCTGATCTTGGAGCAGAAAAATTCTTCGATATAAAATGTAGATATGGTGAACTTAAACCAAACTGTGTAGTTTTAGTTGCGACTATTAGAGCATTAAAACATCATGGTGGAGTAGCTAAGGATAAATTAAATGTTGAAGATATAGAATCATTAAATAAAGGTATTGAGAACCTAGGAAAACATATAGAAAATATAAAAAAATATGGTGTACCTATGATTGTTGCTATAAATAAATTTGTAACTGATACTGAAGATGAAATAAAGGCAATAAAAGAGTATTGTCATTCCATTGGTGTTAAGGTATCACTTTCAGAAGTATGGGCAAAAGGTGGAGATGGAGCTATAGAACTTGGAAATGAAGTTATAGATATAATAGAAAAAGAAGAATCTAAATTTGATGTATTATATGATATAGAAGATTCAATTGAAGATAAAATACTTAAAATAGCTAAAGAGATATATGGAGCGAATGGTGTTAATTTTACGACTCAAGCTTTAAATCAAATTAGAGAATTAGAAAGAATAGGATGTGATAAACTTCCTATATGTATGGCTAAAACTCAATATTCATTATCTGATAATCCTAAATTACTAGGAAGAGCAAGTAATTTTGATATTACAGTTAGAGAAATTAAAGTTTCTAAAGGTGCGGGATTTATAGTAGCTTTAACTGGGGATATAATGACAATGCCGGGATTACCTAAAGTTCCAGCAGCTGCTAGAATGGATATATTAGAAAATGGAGAAATACTAGGATTGTTTTAAAAAATAAAAGAAGAAAAACCTGAGTACTTGAGTACCTGATTACTCAAGTACTCAAGTACTCAGGTACTCAGATATTTGGATGTATAAATATAATCTACAGATTTAACTTCTCTATTAAGTTGAGAAGTTAAATTTTTTTTAAAATTTTTTATTGAAAAAGTTTTTAAAATGTAATTCTTTGTTAATATAAAAACAATGTTAAAAACTTGACAAATCAAAATTAATTGCTAAAATTAAATTGTTAAATTGTAAAAGTATTTAAGAATCTTAGTAGCTTCAAAGCTACTTTTAATTATATTAAGGCGGTGCAATTATGATACTATTAATAGATGTGGGGAATACCAACATTGTATTAGGGGTTAGTAAAGAGGAAAAATTTATAGCTAGCTGGAGGATATCTACAGATGCTAATAAGACCTCAGATGAATATGGAATACAAGTTATGCAGCTATTTAATCAAAACTCTTTAGATCCTAAAGAAGTAAGCGGAATAATTATATCTTCTGTAGTTCCTAATATAATGTATTCTTTGGAGCATATGATAAGAAAGTGTTTTAATACTGAAGCACTTGTTGTAGGTCCTGGCATAAAAACAGGTATTAATATCAAGTATGATAATCCAAAAGAAGTTGGTGCAGATAGAATAGTAAATGCTGTAGCAGCACATGAAAAGTATAAAAGACCTTTAATAATTATAGACTTTGGAACAGCAACTACTTTTTGTGCTATAACTAAACGCGGAAATTATTTAGGTGGGAATATTGTTCCAGGAATAAAAATATCCTCAGAGGCTTTGTTTGAAAGAGCGGCTAAGTTGCCTAGAGTTGAGCTTGAGAAACCTAAAAGTATAATTTGTAAGAACACAATTACAAGTATGCAAGCAGGAATAATCTATGGATACATAGGTCAAGTTGAATATATAGTAAATATGATGAAAAATGAAATGAAAGAACTAGATGAAGAAGAGCCATTTGTTATAGCAACAGGAGGACTAGCTTCACTTATTTCAGAAGGAACAAATATTATAGATAAAATAGAATCTCAACTTACTCTTGAAGGATTAAAGATAATCTATGAAAAAAATAAGGAGTAGATAATAGTGAATATAGGAAAAATGAGTTTCGAAAATCCTGTATTTTTAGCACCGATGGCAGGGGTAACAGATATTTCCTTTAGGGGCCTGTGTAAAGAGATGGGTTGCGAACTTGTTTATACAGAAATGGTAAGCGCTAAAGCTCTTTATTATGGTAGTGAAAATACAAAGAAACTTTTGAGAATAGCAGAAGAAGAAATGCCTGCAGCAGTACAGATATTTGGAAGAGAACCAAATATAATGGCAGAAGTAGTAGACAAGTATTTAAATAATAGAGATGACATATGTATAATAGATATAAATATGGGATGTCCGGCTCCCAAGATAGTTAAAAATGGAGAGGGCTCAGCACTTATGAAAGAACCTAAACTAGCAGCAGAGATAGTAAAGGCGGTTAAAAAGAGTTCCAAGAACCCTGTTACAGTTAAGTTTAGAAAAGGCTTTGATGATGGGAATGTTAATGCCGTTGAGTTCGCAAAATGGATGGAGGATGCAGGTGCAGATACTATAGCAGTTCATGGTAGGACAAGAACTCAAATGTATGAAGGTAAGGCTGATTGGGATATAATATCTAAGGTGAAAAAAGCAGTCTCTATTCCTGTTATAGGGAATGGGGATGTATTTACTCCGGAAGATGCTATGAACCTTAAAAAGATAAGTAACTGCGATGGTATAATGGTTGCAAGAGGAAGCATGGGGAATCCATGGATATTTAAGCTTATTTCTCAAAAGCTAAAAGGAGAGGATGTAACTTACCCTAAAGCTAGTGAGAAGATAGAAATGTGCATTAGGCACTATAAGATAGCGTTAAAATATGAAGGTGAATATAAAGCTATACGCGAAATGAGAAAACATTCAGCATGGTATACAAAAGGTTTGCCTCATTGTACGGACATAAAAGACAAAATAAATACTGTGGAAAGTTCCAATGAAGCTATAGCTATATTAGAAGATTATATAAAAATACTCGAAATTGCAGGTATTTAAAGTAAAAGTTCAGAATAATATACTTTAAGAGTATTTGTAATTAAGGGTGGTATTCATTTATGAAATCTATCTTAGACATAAGGCTTAGAGAAGGAGATCCATACTTTAAGTATAACTCTATAAATAAAATACTAGATCAATTGAAAACAAAAACATATATTCCTAAAAAGTTAGGTTTATTAGATAAAGAAATAACTCGAGTAAGTATTCCACCTAATTATAATAAGGATGCTTACTCTTATAATATATTGAGAGCTATAGGAAGAGCAACATGGAGCTCAGTTAGTGTTAGAGGCAATAGATTATACGATTTAGATTACCTAGATAGTTTTCAAAAAAATGTACTTTCATTTTGTATTGTTAGATCTATGTCTATAATACTAATTAATAATAAAAAAACTGTAAAAAATTCCGTTATAGCAATTGAAGATGGTGGAAATACTAATAATCTATCACTTATTGAGGAATGTGCAAAATATACCAAGAGAATAGTATTAGTTACTAGGAATTTCAAAAATGTCAATAATATAAGAAGCCACATACTGCTTAATTATGGAGTTTCACCTGAATTCACAACTAATATTAATGATACTAAAGGGATAGACTTTATTATAAGTGATAAAGCTAAAAGTTATGGTGATATAGGAGTTTGGTATTTAGATAGTTTTTATGAGCCAGAAAAATTCAGTGATTTAGCGGTTAATGATGTATTATTATCCATAAATGACTATGAAGAAAGGGTTTCACCTGAACTTCTAGGAGCATTGCTTAAATCAGATATTAATATTAGTGAGAGAGTAGAAGATTTTTTTGATAGTAATAAAATTAATATAGAAGAGATTAGATTTGGTAAAAAAGAAATTGATATCAACTCTTATTGACATGTAATAGCGTAAGCTTTATAATATTTTAAATAATCATATAGGAAAAACTATTAAATTAAAGATAAAATATGATATATTATATGATGAACCATATAGAAGGGGAGAAAGACATGAGCGAACAAAAAAAAGTTATATTAACTTATGAAGGTGTAAAAAAATTAGAAGAGGAACTAGAGTTTCTTAAAACTGTAAAAAGAAAAGAAATAACTGAAAAAATAAAAGTTGCACTAGGATATGGGGATCTAAGTGAGAATTCAGAATACGATGAAGCTAAAAATGAGCAGGCTTTTACAGAAGGAAGAATTCTTCAATTAGAAAACATGTTAAAAAATGCAGTTGTTGTAGATGAGTCTGAAATATCAACAGATAGAGTATCAATAGGGTCTAAAGTTAAAATAAAAGACTATGAATTTGATGAAGAAGTTGAGTATGTAATAGTAGGATCAGCTGAAGCAGATCCAATAAATTATAAAATTTCAAATGAATCTCCTGTAGGAGCTGGGCTTTTAGGTAAAAAAGTTGGAGATGTTGTTGAAATTACAGTACCTGAAGGGGTAAATAAGTTTGAAGTATTAGGAATTAGAAGAGATTAATGGAGGACCACCAATGTCAAATGAAGAGATAAGTATAAACCAGTTGGAAGCTCAATTTAATGAGCAGGAAAGATTAAGAAGACAGAAACTTGTAGAACTACAAGAGGCAGGAAAAGATCCTTTTGATGTATATAAAGTTGAAAGAACTCATACTTCAGTTCAAGTAAAGGATGATTTTGAGACTCTTGAAGGAAAAACTGTAACGATTGCTGGACGTTTAATGTCTAAAAGAGGGCAAGGAAAAGTTGTTTTTGCAGATATCCATGATAGAGATGGGAAAATGCAATTATTTATTAAATTAGATGCTGTTGGAGAAGAAAATCTTAAAGAGTTTAAAACTTATGATTTAGGAGATTGGATAGCAGCAGAAGGTGAAGTATTTAGAACTAAGGCTGGAGAAATTTCTGTTAAGGTGAGTGCCTTCCAACTTATATCTAAGTCATTAAAACCACTTCCAGAAAAATGGCATGGATTAAAAGATCCAGATTTAAGATATAGACAAAGAGAACTTGACTTAATTACGAATCAAGAAGTAAGAGAAACATTTATAAAAAGATCAAAAATAGTTTCTGGAATAAGAGAATTCTTAGATCAAAAGGGCTATTTAGAGGTAGATACTCCAATGTTACAAACAAGTGCAGGTGGAGCAGCTGCTAGACCATTCACAACTCATCATAACACTTTAGATATAGACATGTATCTAAGAATAGCTACAGAACTACATTTAAAAAGATGTATAGTAGGTGGATTTGAAAAAGTTTATGATATGGGAAGAATCTTCAGAAATGAGGGTATGTCAGTAAAACATAATCCAGAGTTCACAACTATAGAATTATATGAAGCTTATGCTGACTATAACGATATGATGGAACTAACTGAAAACTTAGTTGCTTATGTTTGTCAAAAGGTTAATGGAACAACTAAGGTGACTTACCAAGGAACAGAAATAGAATTTATGACACCTTGGAGAAGAGTAACTATGGTTGATATAGTAAAAGAGCATACTGGCTTTGACTATAATGCTGTAGCTACAAATGAAGAAGCTCAAGCTATAGCTAAAGAAAAACACTTAGAGTTTAAGAAGCCATTAGATAAAGTTACTAAGGGTGAAGTTCTTAATGCTCTTTATGAAGAATTCTGTGAAGAAAAATTAATACAACCAACTTTTGTTATAGATTATCCAGTAGAAAATTCTCCTCTTACTAAAAAGAAGAGAGGAAATGATGAATTTACTGAAAGATTTGAAGGATTTGTATTTGGAAGAGAGATATGTAATGCATACTCTGAATTAAATGATCCTATCGTTCAAAGAGATAGATTTAAACAACAAGAACAAGAAAGAGAACTTGGAGATGACGAAGCATACATGATAGATGAAGAATTCATGAGTGCTTTAGAAACAGGTATGCCTCCAACTGGTGGATTAGGAATAGGTATAGATAGACTTATAATGTTCTTAACAGATTCAGCATCTATAAGAGACGTAATCTTATTCCCAACAATGAAACCACTACAATAAATTGTAAATTAATAAATCGCCGTATTAACGGCGGTTTTTTAATTAAATTTATTAAAAAACCTCAAAATTTTTCAAAAAAGCTATTGATTTTTATAAATAACTTGATATAATAATACTTGTGATTAATGTTCCGTGGTAGCTCAATGGTGGAGCACTCGGCTGTTAACCGATAGGTTGGAGGTTCGAGCCCTCTCCACGGAGCCAATTTTTCTAAATAGTAGCTATAGGCTGCTTTTTTTTATTTCAGATTTAAATTGACAATAAAGTATTATCTGATAAAATTATTATATAATTAAATATGCATGATGATAAAGAATAGTATTCTTAATTATGTTTTAGAGAGATAGCGGATGGTGAAAGCTATTATGTGGTTAAGATGAAGGGAGCTTTTGAGTGCTTAAAATTTGAAAGTAGGGCTATTGCCAAGAAGGGTGGAACCGCGGAAAGATATTTTCGTCCCTTTATGGTAAGAGGTCTTTTTTTATTATAAAAAATTATTTGGAGGTATTAAAATGGCAGTAGAAAAGACTATGGATAAAATAGTGGCTCTTTGTAAAAATAGAGGATTTATATTCCCAGGCTCTGATATATATGGCGGACTTGCGAATTCATGGGATTACGGTCCTTTAGGAGTTGAATTTAAAAACAATGTAAAAAAAGCATGGTGGAAAAAATTCGTTCAAGAAAGTCCATACAATGTAGGAGTAGACTGTGCAATTTTAATGAACAGAGAAGTTTGGGTTGCATCAGGTCACGTTGGTGGATTCTCAGATCCTTTAATGGATTGTAAAGATTGTAAATCAAGATTCAGAGCAGATAAAATAATAGAAGATCATATGACTGAAAATGGAGCAGAAGTTGCTACGGCTGATGGATGGAGCAATGAAGAACTTAAAGATTATATAGATAAAAACAATATAGTTTGTCCTAAATGTGGAAAGAAAAACTTTACTGATATAAGAAAATTTAATCTTATGTTTAAAACCTTCCAAGGTGTAACAGAAGATGCTAAATCAGAAATATTTTTAAGACCAGAAACAGCTCAAGGTATATTTGTAAACTTTAAAGCTGTTCAAAGATCTTCAAGAAAGAAAGTACCTTTTGGAATAGCTCAAATAGGTAAATCTTTCAGAAATGAAATAACACCAGGAAACTTCGTATTTAGAACAAGAGAATTCGAACAAATGGAGTTAGAATTCTTCTGTAAGCCAGGAACAGATTTAGAATGGTTTAGTTACTGGAGAGAATATTGTTGGAAATTCTTATTAAACTTAGGTGTAAATGAAAGTAATTTAAGAATGAGAGATCATGAAGCGGAAGAACTTTCTTTCTACTCAAATGCAACTTCTGATATAGAATACTTATTCCCATTTGGATGGGGCGAATTATGGGGAATAGCTGATAGAACTGACTATGACCTTAAAAAACACCAAGAACATTCTGGTCAAGATATGAATTATTTAGATCCAATTACTAATGAAAAATACGTACCATATTGTATAGAACCTTCATTAGGAGCAGATAGAGTTGCATTAGCATTTTTAATTGATGCATATGATGAGGAGGAATTAGATGGTGGAGATGTAAGATCAGTATTAAGATTGCATCCAGCACTAGCACCATTTAAAGCTGCTGTACTTCCATTATCTAAAAAGTTATCAGAAAAAGCAGATGAAGTATATTCAAAACTTGCTAAAAACTTTAATATAGAATACGATGAAGCAGGAAGTATAGGAAAGAGATATAGAAGACAAGATGAAATAGGTACTCCATTATGTATAACAGTTGATTTTGATACTATGGAAGATGAATCAGTAACTGTTAGAGATAGAGATACAATGAATCAAATCAGAATCAAAATAGATGAACTAGAAGCATATATAAGTAAAAAATTAGAATTTTAATAAAAATCACCTGGGATTTATTTGCCCGGGTGATTTTTTTCTATATCTAGTAAATAAGTTTTTTTATCAATTCCCAAAGCAAAACCTACTAGTGAACCATTAGAACCAATAACTCTATGACAAGGAACAACTATAAATAATGGATTCTTATTTACGGCACCACCAACTGCTCTGGATGCATTAGGATTTCCAAGAGAGACAGCAACATCTTTATAACTAGCAGTTTTACCATAAGGGATTTTTAATAGTTCATTCCACACACTTTTTTGAAATTTTGTACCATTAAATTCTAAAGGTAGTGTAAATTCTCTTCTCTGATTCATAAAATATTCATTGAGTTGAGTTTTGCATAAATCAGTTATGATGTTAGGAGTGGCTATGATGTCAGCTTGAGTTATAAGAGAAAGAGAAACAAGAGCTGACTCAGAAGTAGTTATTTTGATTAAACCTATGGGGCTTTCTAAGAAATCATAATAATACATGTAAAATCTCCTTTTCAAATTAGTATCGTCCTAAGTAGAATTATAATATAACCAATGTTATAATTAAAAGCAAATGGGCAAAGATTTAAAGTAGAGTATAGTTTTGGAGGCATATTTAATGAAAAGTGATTTTAATGAATTTAAAGTTTTTATAAAGGGTAAAAAAGTAGGAGTTTTAGGAATAGGTGTTAGTAATATACCATTAATAAATTTTTTGCTAGAATTAGGGGCTGAAGTAACGGCTTTTGATAAAAAAGATGAAACACAATTAGGGGATATAGGGAAAGATTTCATAAATAAAGGGGTTAAACTTTCTTTGGGAGAAGACTATTTAAGTAGACTAAAAGGTTTTGATGTTATATTTAAAACACCAGGCATGAGAATAGACTTACCTGAACTTGTAAATGCAAAGAATGAAGGTACTCACATAACATCAGAAATGGAAGAGTTCGTAAAATATTGTCCTGCTAAGATTTATGGAATAACAGGAAGCGATGGAAAAACTACAACTACAACTATTGTGTCTAAACTTTTAATTGAGGAAGGTCTCAAGACATGGGTAGGTGGTAATATAGGTTCTCCGCTTTTTTCTAATATAGAAGAGATTACTACTAAAGATAGAGTAGTATTAGAACTTTCTTCTTTTCAGCTTATGACAATGAAAGAAAAGATAGATAAAGTAATAGTAACTAACATAACTCCCAACCATTTAGATATGCATAAAGGTATGGATGAGTATGTTGATGCTAAAAAGAATATATTTAAATACCAGGAAAAAGAAGATCTATTAGTATTAAATATAGATAATGAAATTACAAAAAGCTTTATAGGTGAAGCTAAAGGGCATGTAAAAACTTTTTCTTCTAAAGAAGAATTAAAAGATGGAGCGTATTTAAAAGATGGATATCTTTATATAAGGGATAAAAAAATCATAAATAAAGATGAAATTGTAATAAAGGGAACTCATAATATAGAAAACTATCTTGCAGCATTTTTAGTGACTGAAGATGAGGTATCTATTGAAAGTATGGTAACTGTTGCAAGAAACTTCAAGGGAGTAGCACATAGATGTGAGCTAATAAGAGAAGTTGAAGGTGTTAAATACTATAATGATTCAATAGCATCTAGCCCAACTAGAACATTAGCGGGATTAAAGGCTTTTGACGAAAAAGTAATATTAATTGCAGGTGGGTATGATAAACATATACCATTTGAACCACTTGCTCAAGAAGGACATAAGTATATCAAGGAATTGATATTATTAGGAGCAACAAAATATAAAATAAAAGAAGTTTTTGATAAGATAAAAGAGGATAAAGGAATAAATGTTCCAGTAAATATAGTAGAATCCTTAGAAGAGGCAGTAAAAAAGGCTAAAGATATAGCTAAGGATGGAGATATAGTAACATTGTCGCCCGCTTGTGCAAGCTTTGATATGTTTACTAACTTTGAAATAAGAGGTAATAAGTTTAGAGAGATTGTTAATAGTATATAAAGTAAAACACCCCAAAGTTCTTTAATATTGAACTTTGGGGTGTTTATATTTAAAGCTAATAAAACTTTTATTTATAAGCATTCTCTATCCTATGTATTTCAGAATCAGTAGAAAGGCTTCTCTTATAAAAAATAGAGTTTTCAAAAAGATAATAATCCACTACTGAATCTTTGGATATTTTAGTGGAGGAGAATTTTAGCTCGCCAGTTTCACTTAAACTGTAAAGATAATTAAGGTCATTTTTGTTTATAAAGAAAACAGTATTATTGATTGAATGTAGATCTTGAGCTGTTACATCAAGAACCTTTTTTTCTTCTGACTTATCTATAAGAAGTAAATATAGATTATCGTTATCTGAGGAATTTACAAATATAATATTATTTTTATATAAAGCAAAAGATTCTACAGATGAATTAGACAATTTAGTTCTAGAAGTTCCATCTGACTTTACTCCGTATATTTTAGAGTAATCAGATAGGTTTTGATACAATATCCAATCCCCAACTATAATGAATTTACCAGCATTATCTTGAGTTAAAGCTGTTTTTGTATTGTTTTTAAGATTATATTTAGTAATTACATTGTTGTTATTTTTATTTATGTAATATAAATCATCACCAGATAAAATAAGATTATAAGCATAATCATCAGATAATTTAGTGGAACTTTTTAAATCCTGAGATGTAGTATGTAGACTTCCAACATTATCGCTGTAAATTATTTTGTCACCATAAACAGCTATTGAAGATGAAGAAGATGTTATGTTATATGTATTTTCATTTTTTAAATTAGGAAACATATCTTTAGTAAGAGCTTTAGGAAAAGTTGCCAATTTATTTCCATCTCTCCAATCAACAAATATATTTTTATCTAAAAAAGGATAAAATATATTTGGAGATAAAGAAGTGTCTCCTAAAAATACTATACTGTTTTGATTTGATTGTGGAGACTTTATGGTTATAGTATTACTATTATTTTGAGTAGTATTATCTGAATTGGTTGATTTATTACTGCAAGATAATAAAGTAATAGAAAAAGAACATAATAAAAAGAGCATAAGTTTTTTTATCAAAGTAAATACCTCCAGTAGGTTATGTAATTATTATGATTATATTATAGTTAATTATCGAGCAAATAACAAATAGATTAATATAAACATTACCTAGTGTATCTTTAATAGGAAAATTAAGAAATTAAAAGAAAGATTAAGAAATATAAAGTTAAAATAGAATAATAATATAATTATAGAGAGTTGCAATGTAAATATCGTGTTACTATTTTATTCGTCGCTAAGACAAAAAACAGTTGAAAAAAACATGTTGACATAAAGATGTTGATAGTGTTAAACTGTGAAAGCAAGTTTTATTAGATCTTTGAAAATTAAACAGAGGAAACTTAAGAAGTTTTGAATAAAACGAAACTTACACAACGAAAGTTGTGAAGTAGGTGATTGTACCAAATGTAAAATTTGGAACA